>NZ_BAAHWU010000044.1:0-23911 GCF_054601275.1 Dysgonomonas reticulitermitis
AAATAAAATACCTTGGTCGGAGACATATATATGTCTTGACCCTAGAGAAAAAAATAAACAGCTTTGCTAAAAATGTGGACAAAATTGTTGGATTTTAATAGAGTATATGAAGAATGGCGCGAAGCGATGAAAGCTTGTAACTCGTAACCCGCAACTGACTTGTAACGATATTGTCCAACGCTGGTTTTATCTATAGATACAGTGATAATTTGAAAATAAGCGAATTAGCGAATTTGAAAATTAGCAAATTAGCAAATGGCGCGAAGCGACGATAACTTGTAACTAATTGTTGACTGTTGACTGCTAACTGCTAACTGTTGACTGTAGAAGTTTGTTACTTTTTAGTTAAAAGTAATATCCCCATCTAACTAACTGAAACACAATATTTGTATAAAAACAGGTAACGAACAAGTAACGTTGTTAACGCACTGGCCTGCTGTATTTTGCATGACGACAAATAACTCATTTCATCTTGCCAAAGGTATGGGAAAACCATGAATTTGGCAATCAGATCGTATTCAAGATCAACTGCCGGGAGTGGGGCGCACGCAGGTTCCTCGAATAGATCGCCGTTGAGACGGGCGCGGAAATACCCAAGGGTTACGGATACTACCATACCATCCAAAGCGGTGACAGCAAAGGGAAACAAATCAGGGTAGTAAAGGACAAGCGGAGGCTGAAAAGAAGAAGTGGAGAGGGATAAAAGAGAGGTTAAAATATCTGAGATAAAGCAACCAAGTACAAAATAAACATTTTTGTTGCCACTGTATCTGTTAAAAAAGGTATACATTAAGATAGTAAATATATATTCTGTATTTGAAAATCAAAAATGGAACTAAAAGACATACTATAAGACGAGATTTGTTATATTTGCATGTAAATCTATTAAAGAAGTTAATATTCTATTAAAATATAGTAACATATTTATATTCACTTCCATACCGTTATCACAAATTGAGTGAACTTTTTATTTATGTTTATAGAGAATAAGAATGTTTCTGAAGATAATCTACAATGGAATGATTTCCTTTCCGGAAATGAGGAAGCATATTGCCTGATTTATGAAAAATATTCGAAGAAATTATTTATTCAGGGTTTACAGTTTACTTCCGACAAGGAATTAATAAAAGATTGCATACACGACATATTTGTAAAAATATATAAAAACAGAGCGAACCTGAAATCACCGGATAATATAAAGGTATACCTCTTTGTCGCATTAAGAAACAGTATTATTACAGCCATAAAGAAACGGAAAATACAGTTCGAAACATTGGATGGACTACCCGAGTATAATCAGATAGATACTGGTAATACAGAAGACGACCATATAGCAAAAGAAAACGAAACCGATAAACACCTGCTCGTAGCCAAAGCCTTACGCATATTAACTATACGACAGCGCGAAGCCATACTCTACCGTTTTTATGAAAATATGAATATCGGAGAAATATGCATACTTATGGATATGAACTATCAATCTGTTCAGAACTTAATTCAACGGTCACTGAAAAAAATAAATCATTTCCTGAAAAAAAATTAAAAAAAGTGAGTATAAAATGAGATTATTGAAGTCCTCTAATTATAATCAAAGACTTTATATTGACTTTTTATGCCACATCGACATCTAAATACCGACTATTCGGAATATACTTTTGAAGACTTTCTTCAGGATGACTTCTTTGTTTCTTCCATTAAAAATAAAGATGCTATTGAATTTTGGGAAGGCTTGAAAAAAGAAGGCAAAATAAACCGGGAAGCGTTTCATTCAGCTAAAGATTTTCTGGAATCATTGGAAGAATATAATGACAATACCGTCTCTGATTCTGACGTATCTGCATTATGGAGCAAAATTCAAACCACCAACCATCCGGGAAAAAGATATAAAAAATTAATTTATATAGGAAGCTGCGCTGCGGCAAGCATCATTATTTTACTTATCGCTTTCCCTTATATCAAATCAAAATTCCGGATAAACGAACCTCAGGATATAATGTCGTTTGTACAAGAAAATGCTGTAACAAATGACAATGAAAACATCCAAATAATATTATCAGACAATCAAACAATAAAAATCGATGAAGCGGAAACCAATATCGTTTACGACTCTGCCGATGTAAAAATAGCCCACAAAGAAGTATCGAAAAAAGAACTGGCAACATATAACCAACTCATTGTGCCCAAAGGCAAAAGATCGAAACTAACCTTGTCCGATGGAACCAGATTAGTCGTTAATGCAGGAACCAGAGTTATTTATCCGGTTGAGTTTTCTGAGAAAGAAAGGGAAATATATGTCGACGGAGAGATTTTCATCGATGTATCGCACAACGAAAACAAGCCTTTTATTGTAAAGACAAGCGATATGAGTATCCGGGTGTTAGGTACAAGGTTCAATATAATGGCGTATGAATCGGATCCTGAGAAACAAATAGTACTTGTTAAAGGATCGGTAAAAATACAAAAAAATAATAAGCCCGGCGGAGTTATACTCAAACCATCCGAAATGTTTGAGTATAACGGCGAACAGAGTAGAGTCGTAAAAGTCGACGCGGCATATTATATATCGTGGGTTGACGGCATGTATATATTTGAAAGCCAGAAATTATCCGATGTTGCACTACGCCTCTCCCGCTACTATGGGATAGATATTACATGCAGCGAAGAAGTCAGAAACCTTAGGTGTTCCGGAAAAATGGATTTGAAGGACAATCCGGAAGATATACTGAAAGGGCTATCCTTTTCTTTTCCTATCAAGGTGGAATATATAAATGGCAAATACAACGTAAAAAGAATATGATAAAAACCTTAAAATGATGAGAAGCCTATGAAAATACATAAATAAAACACAAAAAATCGGATGGTATTTGGCGATACCATCCGAAGAAGGATTCAAAAAGTTAAACCGTTCAAATATTTAACGTTTAAATCTATACAAATATATGATAAAATTAAACAGGTTTGGTAGAAACTGTGTCGGTACACGATTAATAACAAAAATTATGAGAATAATGTTTTTCTATTTTTTGATAGGAATGAATGTTGCTTATGCAGATAATTCATACTCGCAAACCACTAAACTGAATATAAGCCTGAAAAACAAGGCAATTAAAGAAGTATTTTCCGAAATTGAAAAAAACAGCGAATACATTTTCCTTTATAACGATGAAAACCTGGATGCGACTAAAAAAGTCTCTGTAAACATCCATAGCCAGACAATAGATAAAATACTCGATGAAGTTTTCAGAAATACAGATAATACTTATTACATCTCCGACAGGCAGGTATTTATATCGAAACATGAAAACAGCGCCATTACCGAAAAAAAGGTAAAAGAACCGGCGGAACAATCCCCCATGCAACAAATTACCGTTACGGGAACCGTTACCGATACTGACGGAGAACCCTTGATCGGTGTTGCCGTGAAATTGAAATCCCAGAGTTCGGTAGGTGTCGCAACCAACAACGATGGAGCATTTTCCATCAATGTTAAAAACATGAATGAAACACTGGTGTTCACCTATGTGGGGATGAAACCCAAAGAGCTAAAGCTGAAAGCGGGTACGACAAACTACAAGGTGGCCATGGAAAGCAACGAAACCGAACTCGGTGCTGTTGTCGTAAATGCCGGTATTGTACAGTACAATAAAATGGGATTTACCGGATCGTACAAAACTGTGACGCAAGAAGAATTGAGATCAGTCGGAAATATAAACGTTTTGCAAAGCCTGAAATCGCTGGATCCGGCTTTCGTTATTACCGATAATAACCTGCAAGGCTCTAACCCGAACCAGCTGGCTAATATCTCCATTCGCGGGGGATCGACCGTTAATATCTCGTCCGTGTTCGACGATATGTCGTCGAATCCCAACGAGCCACTATTTATCCTCGATGGTTTTGAAACCACTTTGCAGGTGATAAATGACCTCGATATTAACCGTATCGAATCCATTACCATCCTGAAAGACGCCGGTTCTACTGCCATATACGGTTCTAAAGGCGGAAACGGGGTAGTTGTTGTCGAAACAATAAAGCCGAAACCGGGGCAGGTAAGGATCGGATACAGGGGCGACATGCAATTAGCCGTCGCCGACCTGAGCGTATACAACCTGATGAATGCTAAAGAAAAACTCGAATTTGAGTTAAAAGCCGGACGTTACGGCGACATCAACGATTGGTACAACACCTCGCCAATTGAAGACTATTATGCCCGATTGGAAAATATAGAACGGGGCATAGACACTTATTGGTTGAAAGTTCCTATTCAGACTGCAATTACGCAATCTCATTCTCTGGATGTGAGCGGAGGAGGGGAAGCCGGATTCCTGTATCAGGTAGGAACTAACTTCAAAAATATAGAAGGGGTTATGAAAGGTTCGAATCGCGAATCTTTCGGCGGAAATGTAAATCTCAATTACCGGATGGATAAACTGAGTATTTCCAATAACCTTTCAACATCCGTGACCAACGGATATGAAGGCGGATGGGGCTCGTTCTACGACTTTGCCGGAGCGAACCCGTATTACAGAATGATTAACGATGACGGAACGATACCCGCTTTTCTGGATAGCTATAAACGGGGAGAAAATTATGCAACCTATACAGCTCCAAATCCATATTACAACGCCATGCTGACATCGAAAAGAGATACAAAGAATTATTCGCTGACAAACAATACGTCGATCAGTTGGTTCATACGTCCCAATCTGCGTTGGACGGCTTCGTTGAGCCTCAATACTTCGACAAGCGACATTGTATCTTTTAAGGATCCCAGACATACTGATTTTCACGGGCTGGATTATACGCAGCAAGGCCGTTACACGTCGGCCAACGGCAGCAGTTGGTCGTACAGCGCCAATACAAACTTAAATTACAGACTTAACCTGAAGACTGTGCATAACCTGACTTTTGCAGGAAGGGCGGCTGTGAGATCAATGTCTTCCAACAGCGATTCATATACTGTTACAGGATTTCCGAAGGGAGTGGCAGGTATTCCTTCCTATTCTTATTCATATTTGGAGGGAAGCCGTCCGGGATATTCAGAAAATATCTTTAGGGAAGCGAACTTCCTGCTGGCGTTCAACTATAACTACCAGTACCGTTACTTGTTCGACTTTACATACAACGCTGACGGATCGACCGCCTTTGGTCGTAACAAGAAATTCAAGAATTTCTGGTCGGTCGGCACCGGATGGAATATAAGCTCGGAACCGTTCGCCAAAGACTGGAAATGGATGCAGCATATGAAAATCAGGGGATCTTACGGAAAGAACGGAAACCAGAACGTAAACAACCTTTCTACGAATGTGTACAGCTACTATCCCGGAAACGATATTTTCGGGGCGGCTTCATACTTGTCCGATCTCGCGAACCCGAACTTGGATTGGCAAGTAGTGACCAAACTCTCGGCAGGTATCGATCTAACGTTATTGGATAACAGGTTCAACCTGACCCTCGATACATACATTACCGATACCGATCCGATGGTACTTTATATCGACCAGAAACCATCGTCCGGCATCTCCAGATATTTGGTCAGTCTGGGGTATCTCACCACAAAAGGCTATGAACTTTCAACAAATTACCAGTTTATCCGCAACCAGGCAAAGCGCGTCTCATTAAGCGCGCGGCTAACAGCCGGATTCAACAGGAGTGAATACGACGGATTCGATAAAGCGTTGAATAACCTGAATGAAAGCTTTAAGAAAGAGAGTACAGAAGCCAGCCAGAATATCAATTCGCTGGTACAGTACCGCGATGGCGGCAGTCCGGGTGATATGTGGGCTGTAAGGTCGCTGGGTATCGATCCGGCTACCGGGCGCGAAATCTTCCTGAAAAAGGATGGTACGCCTACATTCGACTATTCTGCCGACGACAGGGTGGTGATTGCCAACAGAAGTCCCAAAGTGCAAGGTATCTTCGGTTTGTCGTTCCGCTACAAGGAACTGACGGCGAATTTCAATTTCCGTTATAGTCTGGGAGGATATGATATGAATTCTGCCCTTTTCTCAAAAGTTGAAAATATTTCGGGTAATAATATTATTTACAATCAGGATAAAAGAGCTTTGTATGACCGCTGGCAAAATCCCGGCGACATATCTGAATTTAAGGGAATTTCGCTGACTACCAAAACGCCTATTTCGTCGCGCTTTATCCAGCGCAACAACTATTTCAGCGGCGAAAGCGCACGCCTGGCATGGGACTTTACCAAAAGCCCGTGGATCAAATCGCTGGGGCTTAGAGACCTGCAATTATCTGTTTCATATAGCGACCTGTTCCGTATAAGCACTATCCGGCAGGAAAGAGGAGTCGATTATCCTTACCAAAGGGCTGTGACGATGGGGCTGAGCGCACAATTTTAACTAAATACGAATAGAATATGAAAATAAAGGTATATTATACATTCCTTCTTTTGGCAGTTGCAGCATTCACATCATGTAACGATTGGCTGGATGTGACTCCAAAGGATAAAATGCTGGAGAATAAACAATTCTCCACAGAAGATAACATTTATCAGGCTACCAACGGATTGTACAGGGAGATGATAGGCGAGCACTTGTATGGCGGACAACTGACTCAGACTACGCTGGAGGTGATGGGGCATGTGTATACTTATCCGCTGTCGCAACCGAGCACAGGAGACAGGTCGATGCCGTTTTACAACCTGGCTAATTTCAATTACACATCGGATGAAACCAAAGGCCTGTTTGCCAATATCTGGAAAAATGCCTATTCTGCCTTATTGCATATCAATATATACATTAAGAATGTAGAAGAATCTCAGGCCGTTATGTCCGAAAAATACAAAAAAATATTGCTGGGCGAAGCTTACGGGCTGCGGGCCTACCTCCATTTCGATATTTTCCGTATGTTCGGGCCTGTTTACAGCAACCGGAACGGAAACAAAATACTTCCGTACAACAACAAGACGGAAATAACGCTGAACCATACCGGATACGAAGAAACGGAATATAGTTCGGCCGACGAATATATCGCCTTGGTGCTGAAAGACATCGAAAAAGCCGAAAGCTTGCTTAACAACAACGATCCGGTGCTGACCGACACTGAAAGCATAACAAATAAGTTGAAAAATGACAATTTCTTCCAAAATCGTAACCGGAGGATGAATTACTATGCCGTGAAAGGCCTCGAAGCCCGTATAAAACAATACATTGGCGATGATGAAAAAGCGGCGGAAGCGGCAAAAGCCGTTACCGACCGGGTTGGTAACGTTTTCAAATGGGTTAATCCCACAACATTCGTAAGAGACTACGATTATATCTTTTTCTCAGAAGTGATTTTCGGTATCAACAACTTGAACAAAGCTTCGTCTGCAACAAGCTGGTATGCAGGTACGGATATGAGGGACAGTTACGTTGTAGACTATAACAACCTTGTCAAAAACATATTGGCCTATGAAGGAAATGCACTGAGCAGCATGCTCGATATCCGGTCTAAGCAATGGACGCTAAGTAACGTGGTTTCATCGCCTGGATACTCCAATGAAGGAACCTACAGGTCGAACAGGTACATACCGATTTCCGACGAAGAATCGGCGGTTAAAGATTTACAACCGCTGATACGCATATCAGAAATGTATTATATACAAGCCGAAGCCGCTTTGAAAACCGGCAACAAGGGAAAAGCGGTAGAACTGCTGAATAGCGTACTGCAACACAGAGGACTGACGGAACAGTATTACCTGACTGTGAACAAGACGGACGAAGAGATACAGACGCATATCGAAAGGGAATATTACCGTGAATTTTTCGGCGAAGGACAGGTATTCTTTTTCCACAAGCGATGCGGCAGCACGCAAATGTTCAAAGGAAACGGTGAAGGTAAAGCAAGTGTTCCCTCTCCGGGTTACAATTATGTAGTGCCTATTCCTGAAGATGAAACCAATATTTAATTAATAGATCTGAGAATATGAAAGCTACTAAGACAAATATAGTATTATTTATCGGTTTGCTTCTGGTATATGCTTCGTCGTGTACCCACGACAGCTTGCCGACTTACGAGGATGTAGACCGGATTTATTTTGCATGGGCAAGGCCGGTGATACCACAAGGTTCCGATGAAACCAAAGTGAACCTGGGATACGACAACCCTGTAAAAAATGACTCGGTAATCCATGTAGAGGTACTTCTGATGGGGCGCGTTTCCGATAAAGACCGCCCGATCGCCGCTGAAGTGATCAAAGCCGAATCGAGCGCTATTCAGGGACAAGACATTGAGATTTTACCCTCTGTCATTCCGGCGGGAGAAGTGGGAGGATTTCTCGGAATCAAGGTGAAAAACTCCGGAAGACTGGAAACAACCACACTGATGGGCAGAATACGGCTGCTTCCGAATGAATATTTCCATGTGGATTTTACCACGGCCTACAATGCCCCAACGAAAAGCGGGCTGGAGTATAATGTCTATTTTGATGCGAAAGCAGACATGCCGAGCCTTTGGGCCGATCCTGAATCAGGAGCCATGCTTACAATGTACTTCGGGGTTTTCAGTAACGTGAAATTGCAGCTTATCTGCGACGTGTGTGGCCTTACCAGGGATTTTTTTATGCACGATCCGGCTACTCAGAAAGCAAAAGATGTATTGGATGCCCGGATACCAAGCGAAGTATCTTATGGAATAGTTGCCCAGGTAAACCGGTATCTCGATCAATATTATACGGAACATGGGGTATCTCTGACCGACGAAAACGGCTATGTAATAAAAATGGGTTCAACTTTCAAATAAAATAGAAGATCATGAAATACATACGAATGAATATATTCAAGGCAACTGTCCTTTTCTCTTTCCTTGCAGTTATGGTTGCTTGTAATGAAGACTTAGGCAATTACGATTATAAAAATATAAACATCGTCAAAATCCGGGATACTGGCAATGACAAAGGCCTCAGCAACTACACTTGCGATTTGGGCGAGACATTGAAAATAGAGCCGATACTTGAGTTCTCGGCAGGGGAGGACGAAAGCCTTTTTACCTATACATGGTATTACAGGACTAGTAACGGATGGCAGGTTTTGCAGGAAGGCCGCAATCTGGATATAGAAGTAGCCGATCCTATCGGCATGCCAGATAAAACATACTCGCTGGCTTACGAGATTGTGAATAAAAAAAACCAGATTCCTTACCGGAAAACGTTTCTCCTCAAAGTAAACAATCCGCTCACCAGAGGTTTCTTGGCATTGTGCGAACACGACAACGACTTCGATATAGACCAGATAGCCCTGTCGAGTGCCGGACAATTTACCCTCTACAAGAATATACTGGAAATGTCTGGATCGGAACTGCCCCGCCAAGGTGTGAAACCTTACGATGTTCTCGCTTTCCACGATCCGATGGCACCTGATCCTTATAACAAGGCCGGATTGGAATATTCGCTGTATATCCTGACCAATCAGTATACCACCCGCATCCTGACAAATGATTTTTCATGGAAACCCTCGTATGACATATCCAATTCTATTGAGTCCAATTCTTATTTGGATAAAGAATATGTTAAAAAAGGAAAGCCGATTATTGCCGAAAAAATGAAGTTTGCCTATGTTATCCACGGGGCGATAATTTCTGTTCGTTCGATGTTCTATCTCAATGAGGGAAACGGGCAAGGCAATTGGTATATCTGTACCGTGTGGCCCATGTGGGTTTTCTATTCCAATCCGATGAACAACTTGCGCCCGTCGGGTAACGCTCGTTTCGAACCTGCTCCGTTCACCTATTTGGGGACAAGCGGCGCCCTTTATTATGATACGGGGCAGAAGGCTTTTATGTATCAGTCTTTTCCGGCTGTAGTGGGAACAACAGACCTGTATTACACGCAGGCTTTGCCCAATGAAGCGGGCGGAGCATTCAATTTTAGCGATCCGAACGATGGTTTATTGTATATGGGTGAACAAGAGGATAATTTTTATCCCAGTGCCGGTTACGCAATCCTGAAACAGGCTGGCGGTTCTTATAAATATATCGAGTTTACAGACCAAAAAACAGTAGCAAATATGGTAACCACAGAGAACAAGAAAAGGGCGTCTGTTTTTCCGGCAATAAGTAACATCGGGCAAGCGAAATTCTTTGCCAGATCTCCTTTCGCAAAGGCGCCTTATCTCTATTACGTAACGAATGACAACAAAGTGTACAAGGCTGATATATCGGCTGCCAACGCTGCTGTTGAAGATATTACATCAACTGTTCTTTCCGGCGGCTATAATGAAATTACCGCATTCAAATACATGCTTCCGAACACGACCGGTATCGGGGGCGGGGCGGAAAGGCATCTGGCAGTGGCTACCTATAATCCCTCGCTGGGGAAAGATACGGGTGGAAAACTGGAATTCTTCACGATAGTCAGTGACGTTTCAGGACAATTGACACGGGCTAAATTCCCGAATAATGAAGCTGCTAAAAATGGATACCAGATAGATATGTCATGGACAGGACTGGGTAAAATCGTCGGCTTGAGCTACAAAGAAATGTAATTCAGTTTTTCGTTCATTAAGAAATATAAGAATTATGAAAAATACAATCATCAAAAAAAGCATATACCTGTTATTTGCCGCACTGGGAATAGGATTGTTTACCGCCTGCAATGAAGACATACATGATTTTGCAAAAAAAACAGGTTCGGATGCGGCTCATGCCGTTTATATCGCCGATTCGGTATTCAATTACCGGATCAGTCACAGTGCAAACGCTGAAGTTACAGGGGCGGATACTATCCTGATCAAGTTTCCGGTACATTCTACCAACGCCGTAGGGAATGATGTGACAGTCAGGCTGGCTATCGACAACAAGCTGGTCGATGTCTACAATGTACAGCATGGAACCGGCTATAAATATATAACGAATTGCAGTGTGAGCCATAGCACGTTGACTATCCCGAAAGGCCAGACTCAGTCTGCCGATTCCGTAGCGATAGCCTATACCGGAAAGTTGTCGGCTCTTTTGGACAGAAATGGTTACCTTCTGCCTGTGAAGATCACTTCTTATGGCGGCGCCGATGTGAAAATCGATTATGAAGAGCGGGTTGCTTATCTTAAAATCAATGTTTCGCAGCAAAACGGCGTATATTTTAACGACATGGAAAGCAGCGGTGAAATAACGAACAATCCTGTATTGGGAATCTTCGATAACGATTTTAACGATATAAAATTCAAATTATCATCGCTTTATGAAATAATAGGGGAGACAAAGATCGTATTATCTGTGAATAACAGTCTCGTTTCGGATTTTAATAGCAGAATGGGAACCGAGTATCAGGCAGTGCCCGAAAGTGATTTTGAACCGGTGGAGGTAACATTTCCCGCGGGGGCTAAGTCTGTAGAAGGAACCTTTTCGTATAAGGGGAATGTTTCAACTCTGACAGATATGAGGGGTTATGTCGTTCCGCTCGAGATAACGTCCATTACGGGTGCGGATATTGATAAAGTAAATGCACAGCGTGTGTTTTACGCGATAGTGTTCAATAGTGATCTGCATAGCGAATATGTCGCTTCTGAAAGCGATTTGGGTACAAAAGTAACAGATCGTTCGAAATACGGGATACCTAAGCTTGCCGATAGTAGTGGGCGCGACCTGTTAGCGGCGTGGTCCGTTCCTCCTTATTCTACAACTTTTCCCAATGGTTACGCCAATGAAATATTCAAGAATGGTTCGGCAGGCTATATGATTACAAGTATGAGCGGCAGGCTCTTGGATATAACAATCGATTTGGGCGAGGAGGTACAGAACATAACCGGAATATGCCTTTCTTCCAGCACTTCGAATAATTCGATGAAAGCCGTTGATATTTATTATGCAACAGAAGCAAAATATGCGGCAGGGTTGAGTAGTTTTGCCGGCAAAATAGAAAGAGGCGGAGCAACACAAAATATGTATGTGAAGATTTCCGAGCCGGTTACAGCGCGGTATCTCCGGTTCAGTATAACTCCATCGTCCGCTGCTGTACGCTTGTCTCAATTTTATATATATACAGGTAATTAAAGAGAGAAACAAATGAAAAAAATAATACTGACATTACTTTTAACGTTACTGGGTGCAAGTTATGGCTTTTCGCAGAATATTTCCGTTATCAACGGACTATGGCAACGCGAAAAGCCAAAAAGCATCCAACTGTATAGCGTAGCAGGCAGTGTGCTGCATCAGGTAGCATCGTCTCCGGTGGGAGAAAACGGCGCTTTCTCATTTACATTCGAGCCGCAACAGGAGGGTTATTATGTTATCGGGCTTTCACCTTCTACCATTATAAACAGGTATATATTTTACTTCAAGCCCGGCGACAAGTTGAATGTACACGTTTCGGAAAACAGTTATGAGCTTACAGGCGAAAATACTCCCGAAAACAAGGAGATGGCGCGTTGGCACGGCTTTATTTTCCAACTCGAAGACAAAGCCGTTTACTTCAAAGGAAAAAGCAGCACATACGAGGACTTTTTTCCGTTATTTGAAGGAAAGCTGAAAGAGTTAGACAACTATCCTCCGGTGAATACGCCGAATACGAACTTCAACAGTTCGTTCAACGATTTCATGAAGAACGACCTTCTGTGCACAGCTTTGACGTTTATACAGACTCCGCGTAACAAGCATCCGAAAGAAAACGACTTTATCGGATATTATAAAAATATCGATCTGCCTGCATTGACAAAAAATCTTTCCCTGCTGAACTATCCGGGAGGGTTGAGCCTGCTGTTGCAAAGCTATATGACTGCCGTTAAATTAGACGGTAGCCTGAGCGATGAACAGAAGAAAAAAAGATATAATGATCCGGCTTCATATTTGTTGGGTGGCGCTGATTCGGACTTAATAAGCAACGATACCATCAAGGGAGAACTGGCTGTTATGCTGGCAAGAAATAACCGTTCGCCTGCAAGTTTTGCCGAATATGCAGGCAAATACGGTAAATACGTTGTTACAGCAAGCCAAAAGGAACGATGGAAAAGCGTTGAAGCCTCGTTGAATAAGAACGTGGAAAGAAAAACAGCAATAGACTTCAAATTTACGGATAGGACGGGTAACGAATTCGCCCTGTCCGGTTTCAAGGGAAAGGTGGTATATATCGATGTGTGGGCGACATGGTGCGGCCCGTGCAAGAGGGAGTTTCCATTCCTGAAAAAATTAGAAGCTGAATATCATGGAAACGAGGATATGGTCTTTATCGGCGTAAATGTGGATATTTCGAAAGACAAGCAAAAATGGTTGAACTTCCTTGAAAAAGAAGGATTGCCCGGTATTCAGATTTTTGCGGGAGATGCGGCTAACGAAGCTATTATGAAGCCATATAACATAAAAGGGATACCACGGTTTATACTGGTAGGAAAAGATGGAAAACTGATCTTTGCAGACGCTCCCCGCCCATCTTCGAACGAAATAAGAGCAGTTATAAACAGTGCATTGAAAGAATAGTTACTGCTAAATACAAACCGGGAAAGGTAGCCTGATACAGAGCTATCTTTTCCTTATTAAGCTTATCAGATGTTTAAGAAATATATCAGACTCGTTACTGTTATTGCTATTACTGCCTTTCTTCCGATGCCCGCGTACTGCCAGGCAAATGACAGTCGCATTCAATCGGTTCTTGAAACTTTGGGCGAAGGGCTGAGAAATAAAGATATGCAACTAATTCGAAAAACGTTTTCCGAAGATGTATCCATCAGCACAGAAATGGGTGCAGGTACTAATAATCTATTGGAGACAATCCTGCAACATGTGAACTTCGGGGCTGTCGAATTGTTGCCCGGCTCTATACAAACCGGCAAAGATACGGTATATGTCAATGTGAGGTTCGTACTGCAACAAAGTAAGCCACAAGAAAGCATTATCGCCTTCGACAGTGAAAATAAAATCTTGTTCATCGACTATTTCGATCGCCTGTTTGGACAAAGCAGATACAGAAAATCTTCACTGGCGGCTGTCATACCTTTCAGGCAAAAGGGCCAGTCTATAGTCCTGTCCATCAAGCTGAACAACAACGGCCACCGTCTGTCTTTCCTTCTGGACACAGGAGCCGACGGCATGGCTATAAAAAAATCGCTGGCCGACTCATTAGGCATAAAAGCGAATTATACCCAAAACACAAATATTGTGGGAGGCCGGACACAAGTAAGCATATCTTCAGAAAACACAGTGCATTTAACAGATTCATTATCGCTTACCGGGCAAAATATGGCCATCTTCGATAAGATTGGAAACAATCTGGACGGCATTATCGGCTTGAACCTGATAAAGAAATATATTACAAAAATCGACTTCGATAATCAAAAAATATATTTGTATAGTTTCGGAGATTATCATTATGCAGGGGATGATATTACAATCCCCGTCAGGATGCATCGTGCTCTTGTTATTATTCCTTCCGAGTTGGGGATAACAGAAATGCAATCGGTCATGGGAAATTTTCTGCTCGACACAGGCGCAAATTACAACTTGATTGCCTTTAGTAATTTTGTCAGGGAAAAACAGTTGCTGCAATCAGGGTTCAAGCCCGAATCTATGGGAACGACCGTAAGCATGGGGTATTCTACCCCGGTCTATCATGGAAAAGCATACGAATTCAGAGCCGGGAACATTATAAAGAATAATATTCCTGTAACATTACAGGCATCTGCACTCAATAGTTCAACTCATAACGACGAGATCGATGGATCTATCGGGATACAATTCTGGGCCGGATATAATTTAATAATTGATCTCTTAAAAAAAGAGATACGCTTAACTCCACGCAAATATACTTAAAACCAATATGAAAAAAACATTTCTATCCTTTTTTTTAACCCTTGTCTCTTTCACCTGGGCATACGCACAGAATCCTGCGACATGGACCGTAAAGCTTCTCGATAAAGGAAATGGAGAAGTGGAACTCACTGCTAATTTTAAGATAGATCATACCTGGCACCTTTACGATATTCACATACCCGAAGGAGGGCCCCTGCCTACCAGTTTATCCATCGACAAGCTGAAGGGAGCGACGAAGGCAGGTGAATTTAAGGCTGTCAATTCCAAACTGAAAAAGTCTTATGATGATATATTCCAAATGGAAGTCGGCTATTATGAAGGACAGGCTACCTTTATTCAACGGCTGAAAATAACTGACAAAGCAGCCTTTTCGTTGGAAGGTGATTTGCGTTCACAGGTTTGCAGTGAAGTAGACGGCCAGTGTATTCCGATAAAGATAGATCTGGACTTTAAGTCGAAAGACCTGCCTGCAACAGTTGTAGTTGCAGAAGCCGGAGAGAGTACCCCGGCAACGGCAGAGACTATTTCCGCTACAGCCGATTCGATACCGTCCGACTCACTGGCACAACCGACCGTAACGGCAGTAAGCAGCGGCGACTTATGGAAACCCGTGATAGAAGAAGTAAAAACTTACGGTGCGGCAGGCGATACGTCCGGACAGTCTCTTTTCTGGATATTCCTCGGAGGTTTCGGCGGTGGCTTCATAGCCCTGCTTACCCCCTGTGTATGGCCTATGATACCGATGACTGTCAGCTTTTTCCTCAAACGGAATAAAAAAAGTAAGGGAAAAGCTATTAAGGATGCAATGACATACGGTCTGGGCATCATCCTGATATATGTAGCTTTGGGACTGCTGATAACCGGTATATTCGGGGCAAGCGCCTTGAATGACTTAGCTACAAGTGCGATTTTCAATATTATATTCTTTGCTCTGCTGGTTGTTTTTGCCATATCGTTTTTCGGGGCATTCGAATTGGTTTTACCGTCTTCGTGGACAAACAAGATGGATCAGAAGGCCGATTCCACTACCGGTATTATCAGTATATTCTTTATGGCATTTACATTGGCGCTGGTATCATTTTCCTGCACAGGGCCGATTATCGGGACGCTGCTGGTACAGGCCGCCGGTTCAGGCTCTATTGTCGCACCGGCAATCGGTATGTTCGGCTTTGCTTTGGCTCTGGCTATTCCATTCTCCCTGTTCGCTATATTCCCGTCATGGCTCGAAAGTATGCCTAAATCGGGAGGCTGGCTCAATTCGGTAAAGGTTGTCTTAGGATTTCTGGAATTGGCTTTAGCCCTTAAATTCCTGTCTGTGGCCGACCTTGCTTATGGCTGGGGAATCCTCGACCGCGAAGTATTCCTTGTATTATGGATCGTAATATTTATATTATTAGGGGTTTATTTACTTGGAAAGCTGAAGCTGCCGCACGACAGCGATTTGAAGCATGTCTCGGTACCGCGTCTTTTCATGGCAATTATCTCTTTTGCCTTTTCCGTGTATATGATACCGGGATTGTGGGGCGCACCGTTGAAAGCTATCAGTGCATTCTCTCCTCCTTTGTTCACTCAGGATTTCAATCTGTACAAGGGTGAAGTCCATGCCATGTTCGATGATTACGAAGCCGGTATGGAATATGCCCGTAAGAACGATAAGCCTGTGATGATAGACTTTTCGGGATATGGCTGTGTCAACTGCCGTAAGATGGAAGCGTCGGTATGGACAGATGTCCGTGTGAAGCAATTACTGGAAAAAGACTATGTGCTGATTACCCTGATGGTAGACGATAAGAAGAAACTGCCTGAGGTAATGGAGGTAGAAGAAAATGGTAAAACCACCAAGCTGAAAACAATAGGCGACAAATGGAGTTACCTGCAACGCCACAAGTTCGGCACAAACTCCCAGCCATACTATGTCCTGCTGGATAACGACGGAAACCCTATAGGGCCTTCATATGCATACAACGAGGATGTGAGTAAATATATCGACTTCCTGAATACAGGACTGAAGAACTTTAAGAAAGAAACAGGTAAATAGAAATAATAATAAAGTTTATTTAATAAAAACATTTTATCTTGTCATTGGTAGCGAAGCCACCTAAATCACTCCAATTATTTTGTAAGGGTAATTTCTATTGCCCGAAAAAACAAAACATTAGAAAGAAACCCTATGAAAACATTCCTTCCTCTTTTCGTATTGCTAGTCATACTTCTCATGTGTAGTAGTTGTGTTCGCAGTAACTACCGGATGTTAGGAAAAGATTCCAAAAAGATTGAGAACGAGTTGGCAAAATATTTTGCCGGTCACTTAGCGGGAAATGCCGAACACTCTGACGATCGCTCACCTATCAGGCTCGCGGATATTGTCCAAGAGCGGGAACTGGTATGGAAGGCGTGGAAAGCTGCCAATACGGATTTTGATGAGGAAAAACTGATCGGGCTTGAACCGCTGGCCGAACGTTATTCGGATAACTGGCACCTGCCACAGGAGCTTGAAGCCGATGCTGTGATGCCATACTATTGGGGTTCGAAAGGAGAAAAGCCACAAGAGGGATTTCCGTTATTCGTTTATCTGCATGGCTCGGGACCGAAAGACCGCGAATGGGAGGCCGGTATAACTCTGGCACAGCGGTTCAACGATTCGCCATCAGCCTATTTCGTACCGCAAATGCCCAACGAAAAGCGTTATCGATGGTATATGCAATCGAAGTTGTGGGCTTATGAAAAACTATTGCGGCAGGCTTTCACAAATGGCAATATAGATGCCAACAAAGTCTATTTCTTCGGCATTTCCGAAGGTGGCTATGGAAGCCAACGACTAGCTTCGTTCTATGCCGATTATATGGCAGGTGCAGGTCCAATGGCCGGTGGCGAACCGCTGAAGAACGCCCCTGCCGGGAATTGCCGCAACATAGCTTTCTCTTTGCTCACCGGAGCTGATGACGCTATGTTTCACAGAAACAAGCTGACGCAATATACGAAGGATGAGTTTGAACGATTGCAGTCGGAGTATCCCGGAAGTTTTGTCCACCGTATCGAACTTATTCCCAACCACGCCCACTCAATAAATTACTCCACCACCACTCCCTGGCTTAGGCAGTTTACACGTAATCCATATCCGAAATTTGTGTCATGGGAGAATTTCGAGATGGACGGTTACTATCGGCAGGGATTTTACAATTTGGCGGTAAACGAGCGGTCAAATGATGACGCTTCGCAACGGACATACTATGAACTCCGTATAGACGGCAACAATATCACCCTTCGGGCCGATCTGGTCTCTTATGAGACTATCGAAACCGATCCTAGGTGGGGCATAGAAATGAAATTTGGGAAGAATTATACGCCTGCCACCAAAGGAAAACTTACGGTCTATTTATGTCCGGAACTTGTAGAGTTGAGCAAAGATGTCAACTTGACCATAAACGGTAAAAAGGCGTTTCAGGGTAAGGTGAAGCTTGAGCGGAGACATCTGATCAACAGCTGCGCTCTGTTCTTTGACCCAAAGCGACTTTACCCTGCAGCCATCGAAATAGATCTGGCAGGTTTGTAGTTTGTTGACTGTTTCTCCCATATGTAAATATCAAAATATATAAAAGCCTGTTTAAATCTAAGCGAAAAATATTTTTGAAAAAAAGTTATGAGTTACGAGTTGTTGACTGATGACTGTTGACTGCTAACTGTAGAAGTTTGTTACATTTTAGTTAAAAAGATACGAGTTACGAGTTGTTGACTGTTCACTGATAACTGTTGACAAGGAAAAAATGAATATCTTTGCTTTCCCTGAAACCATCGGGGTACGATTTGTAATCAATTGTCAATGATTTATATATGAAAAAAATACATCTTTCTCTATTGTTGTTGTTTTGCTGGCAACCGGGTTTTGCACAGTTCAAGAATGCTTCTTTTATGGTAAATGGGTATACATTGCCATACCAGGTAATGCTTCCTGAAAATTATGATGAGGCGAAACAGTATCCTTTACTTGTTTTCTTGCATGGCGCAGGTGAACGCGGTAATGATAATCAAAAGCAACTTACACATGGTAAGCAGTTTTTGATAGATAATTTTTATACAGGAAATCAGGCTATAGTTATCGCTCCTCAATGTCCTGAAAATAGCTATTGGGCAAATGTAAAACGTCATCAGATAGATCATAAAACGGGCTTTACATTCGAAGCTACTGCTAAAGCCACGCTTCCTATGCAAACGCTTGTATCCCTTGTTCAGGATTGGATGTCTTCCGGGAAGGTTGATACAGAACGAGTTTATGTGGGTGGTTTGTCAATGGGTGGAATGGGTACACTCGAATTACTTTGGCGTATGCCCGATACTTTCGCCGCTGCGTTTCCTATATGTGGTGGAACTGATCTGAATAAGTTGTCCCTTTATGCAAAAAATACGGCAGTCTGGTTATTTCATGGGGATGAAGACTCCGTTGTTCCTGTCGAAAATTCACGTTCTGCTTACAAGAAACTTAAAGAACTTGGCTGTGATGCGGAATATATAGAATATAAAGGGGTAAACCACGGTAGCTGGGTAAATGCTTTTCAGGAAAAAGGTTTGGCTCCATGGTTGTTTAAGCATAAAAAAGTTATCCCGAATAAAGAACTGAGAGACCGTATGTCTAAAGTGTTTGAGAATAAAAAAGCGACAGTCGGAGTTGGTCTGATCATCAACGGAAAAGATACTATACTTATTAATAACGATCATCATTACCCTACGCAAAGCGTTTATAAATTCCATCTGTCTCTGGCTGTTTTGGATTATCTGGACAGGAACAACCTGTCTCTTGATCATGAATTGTTTATTAAGGAGTCTGATCTGTTGCCGGAAACATATAGCCCATTACGGGACGATCATCCGAAAGGTAATTTTAAAATATCCGTTGGTGAACTTATCAAGTATGCAGTAGCAAAAAGCGATAATAACGGATGCGATATTTTGTTCCGTTTTCTGGGAGGGCCGGCTTATGTTGATAAATATATCAGAGGATTAGGACTTATGGATTTTGCTATTGCTATTACCGAAGAAGCGATGCATACCCGTTGGGATGTGCAATATCAGAACTGGAGCACTCCGTACACAGCTGCTAAGCTTCTCGAAATATACAAGACAAAGCGGATTTTACCTGCAAAGTTTCACGATTTTCTATGGAATGCTATGACCGGGCATACGACAGGTCTGAATAAAATCAAGGCTTCGTTGCCGGCAGGAACAATCGCCGCTCATAAATCGGGGCTGTCGTTCAGAAATGAAGAAGGCATAAGGGCTGCGGATAACGATATTGCAATTGTTCAATTACCCGATGGAAGATATTATTCACTAGCTGTTTTCGTATCGGATTCGAGGGAAGATGATGATACAAACGCGGGTATAATTGCTGAAATATCGAAAGTCGTTTATGACTATCTGTCGAAATAAATTATTTCTCCAATAATTCGTGGTAAAGGTTTTTCAGGCGTTCACGCAAATGTAGCACAGCATAGCGTTTACGCGAAATGAGGGTATTAACGGTTATGCCCGTTGCTTCCGATATTTCTTTAAAAGAGAAGTCTTCGAGTTCTGTTAATTCAAAGACTTCACGTTGTTCGTCGGGAAGTTCAGATAAAGCTGTTTCCAGCTCCTTCCATACCAATGACCGGAGGTATTTAGTCTCGGGAGAATTGTTGTCGTCAGCCAACAGATAGGGAATTTCTTCCAAAAAAGATTCGTCATCTTCGTTTTTCACATAAGGCATTTCCACTTCCTTATGTTTCCGGCTGCGATCTATTATCTGGTTATTTGCCACGGAATAGAGCCATGCCGAAACATGTTCGATCGGTTTTTCCACCAGATCGATCTTCGAAAGTTGGTAGAAGACATTTTGAAGAATGTCTTCCCCATCTTCTTTCGAAAAAACACGTTTAGATATATAACTCTTTAATTGTACCCGGTATTTATTAAATATATCCGAGACATTTTCTGACTGTTTGGCCGTCATTACTCTTTTGGTTCTGCGTTATCTTCCCTTTCAAAGAAGTCCGGTCTCATCCGCTCGCGGATATATTCACTACGCTCGTCACGGGACATATCTTTCATTTTTTCCCTGAATGCGATCATCTCTTCTTTTTTTCTTTTATGAAACTTGTGATGGTGATGATGTCCGAATCTTCCAAATTTACCGAATCTTCCGAATCCGCCAAGTAAAAGACGGCAGAGAAGCATCAACCCGGCGGCTTGCCAATAGTTAATAGCAGTCCATCCTATAATGGAAGGTATTAATGCGTTCCATAACAACATAACAATGGCTATGGCGGCAGCAAACACTGCCAAGAAAATGAGGGCGCCGAGGAATTTTTTCTTTTTGTTCATATCTGTTTTTCTTTTAATTATCTATCGTTTAAAAAAGCTTGTCTATCACGTAAATTATCGTGCCTGCAGTTAGCAGCAATGTCGTAATCAGGGTGATTACAGGTTCTACGATTGAGTATTTAAATTTCTTTTCCATTTTATTTAGCAAATATATTTTATTCATAACATTATTCGTAAGAAAGCCTTCTATTATTTATGACGAATGAGTGGAAAGGATATTTTAAACTTTTCATGTTTTTTTATGAGCTAATTGTAAGTTTTTAATTATAAGCTTGTTATTTCCTGATTGCAAAGAGGATGTAATTTTCATATATTGTTATATTTGAGATTATACGTACATTTGCCCTCTGAAAAAAATAGAAGCAATGAAAAAAATATCCGTAAATATATTTCTGTTTATTTTTACGATCGGGCTTTTTGCCCAGAAAGGAAAGAATGAGCAATCTACATTACCTTACGACAGTACAGCAAATTTCTTAGGGAAAAATGTCCGGCAATATATAGGGCAAGAACTGTATCTGAAAGGTTTGGAAAAATCGTCTCAGGCCTATGGTTATCCGGGTTTCATTTTGAAGTACCAAAAGGATGATGATTTACTGAATGATGAGAAAAACATATACAAACCGAATGGGAAAAATTACAGCTCACGTTACGAAGATTTAGCAGGCAAGTACTTTCAGGTGATTGATGTGATCAGACATCCCAAAGCAAAGAAAGATGTAAGCGAATACGGTGATGAATTCTATTTTAAGCTACAGGAAAAGCCGGATGGAGATATTCTTTACTATAAGTATAATGCCAATTCGGAATTTACTTTCCCGTTTATCCTGACAGGCTTTTTCTTAAAGGAAAGGCAACGGATGATCGGTAAAGAATATGTGATTTCGGACGATGTACTCAGTATGTCGCGAAATCTGGTTTCCGGAAAAGCTTTGACCTTTACTACGGGGCAAATATGGAAGTGTATCGATTTCGATGTGGACAGCAGTAACAATGAATTGTCTCTTGTCCTTCAGAATAGCGGCGGATTGAGAACAGCTATCCCTTATTCTTCAATTGTCAACAGTGAAGGTATAAAAAAGGTATATACAGCCTCAGAAGCTTTAGCGATGAGGAAAAAATATAATGAAAACAATTATCGTCGTATCCTTCAAAATAAAGTGAGGGTAGGGATGACCAAAGAAATGACTCGCCTGGCTTGGGGAGAGCCAGCCGAAATAAGGCAATCCGGTAAAAATGAAATATGGTCTTACCCGGCAGGCACTCTGATTTTCGGTGGTGATAAGATTATAAGTACGAAGTAAATCGCTTAGTTATATAAAAATACTTTTGTAATAAACAAGATACCACTTTCCGTCTATTTGCCTATATTTCATAAATATCCACACCCAAATCTTCTATATAAATGCGGTGGTCTACTTCAGTAGAGTTTTCCTTTATTTCTACTTTGTACTCATTTTGGTCGACTTCGTATACTGATCCTTTTATCATGCTCCAGTCTATCCTTTGTATGAGAGACGCTTCGCTATTGCTCTGCATGACAACCAGCGGTCACAAGAACAAAGTGTATGTAAAATAAATATGAGACAATAATTGTTTTTTTAGAACTTTAATATAAAAAAAGTAATAGATTTGCATCGTGTAAATAATTATTTCTATGGTAAATTTGGAATGGTATCGGACATTTAAGGCTATTTATCAATATGGTACACTTACGAGGGCTTCGCAAGAACTGATGGTGTCGCAGCCTAATCTAAGCATTCAATTGGCTTCTCTCGAAAGTTATATCGGGCAACCTTTATTTGTAAGGCTTCCACGTAAAATGATGCCTACCGAATATGGCAAGCAGTTGTATACGCAAATAGTAGAATCAATAGATAATCTGGAAAGAGTAGAGGCTGAGTTTAAACGTAAGGTACTTAACAAAAATCCAACCATCCGTTTCGGTACTCCTTCCGAGCTCTTTAATAACTATCTGGCCGAACATATAGGGAATCAGGATAATCTGAATCTGACTGTGGAATATGGATTAGCCGATGATTTAACGCAGAAGCTTCTAAATAATGATCTTGATATTGCTATTATTACCAGGCAAAATAAATCGGACGATAACCTGACTTATGAACTACTTTTTACAGAGTCGTTTTTTATCGTATGCAATACGAATACTGATGTAAGTGATTTTGACGTGTATCTAAATTCCGATAAATTGAACGATATAGAAAAGTGGTTAAAATCAAAAAAATGGTATGCATACGACAATAATCTGCCTTTGATCCGGCGGTTTTGGCGCGAGAACTTCAAAAAACGGCCGTTGTTGAGATTACATGCCGTGATACCCGATAACGATGCTATATTGAAATCCGTAGCCAATAGCGATGGGTTGGCTGTATCGTCTAACCTTATAGCGGGCAAAGCTTTAAAACAGGGATTGGTGAAGGTGTTATGGCGCGGGAACGTTACGGCGACCAATACGATTTATCTGGCATATAACAAGAATAAAATACAACCGCAGTATGTGGCGAAAGTAAAATTTTTTATAATAAGTAATATATTGGTCGAATGAATGTCAGCATGATACGAAAAAAGAGCTATAATAAAATGTTTTGGTAAAATTTAAACAGGCTCTAACTTTTTGATTTTATTGCCGGCTTTGCAAATTCGGGTTTTTACCTATATATTTGTATATTACCTAGACGACTTTGTTGCAACGGCAGTCAATCTGGTATTTTTCTTCACTATCGTAGCAAGTAAAATTAACTCACTTTGTAAGCATCGGGCATACCAATCCCGATGAATTTATTTAATGTCAAACATTTGAGTT
>NZ_BAAHWU010000045.1:0-23465 GCF_054601275.1 Dysgonomonas reticulitermitis
ACTCACAATCGTTATTTATCATCTCTCAAAGAACGCATTGCCAAATTCTGGCGACTATTTTCATCGGCGGACAGGCCGAATGAATTCATTAAAAATATTTGTGTAATTAATTTTTAGATATTATATAACCTGAATCAGTTGGCGCGTCAAGCGAATAGTTTTCAAATGCCATATCTGGAAAATGATATTAGAAATACATTAGATTTATTCACGGAAATTATAAAAAAATTGTCGCATGATTGGAAAAATCATAAAAGGAAAAAGTTTTAAAGGCTGTATTTCTTACATATTGGAAAAGGAAAATACAAAACTTTTGGATAGCGAAGGCGTACTTCTAACGGATACTAATTCGATTATCAACAGTTTTTACATGCAAAGCCTGATGAATCCGAATCTTGCCAAAAGTGTCGGGCATATTCCTCTTGCTTACTCCAAAGACGATGCAACAAAACTGACCGATGCGTTTATGGTAACATTGGCAAGGGAATACATGCAGGCAATGGAGATTGGAAATACGCAATACATCATCGTTCGTCATTCCGACCGGGAACACCCTCATTGCCATATCGTTTTCAACAGGGTGAATAATGAAGGTAAAACCATTTCGGATAAAAACGACCATTTCAGGAATGAGAAAGTAACAAAGGCATTGAAAGAAAAATACGGCTTGACTTTCGGCACAAATAAAGAAAAGGTAAAGACCCATCGACTGAAAGAACCGGATAAGACCAGATATGAAATCCACAAAGCCATTCAAACCGCTTTGAAATCGGCCAAGAACTGGAATCAGTTAAGAGATTTGCTGATGAAAGAGAAAATCCAAGTGAAATTCAAGTACAAAGGTCAATCGGACGAAGTTCAGGGAATTTCTTTTGCGAAAGACGATTATTCGTTCAAAGGTTCGGAGATTGACAGGCAATTCAGTTACTCGAAGATTGATTGTCAGCTACGGCATAACGGTCAGGAACAGGGAACGGCAATCAACCAGCCTAAGCCGGATTACCCGCATAATAAATCGTCTGTTTTAGAAAATGTAGATTCTGTTTTGGGTGGCTTGTTTGATATTCATCCGTCAGGTTCAGATTATGACCCTGACCAAGCGGAATATCTGCGGCAACAGAAATTGAAAAAGAAGAAAAAACGCAGGGGATTAAAAATGTAATGATATGGAAAATATTCAATATGAGGGACTTTTAGGCATCATGTCCGAAGTAAATAAAAAAATTGATGTCATTCACGCGAATAGCAAATCGAAAGAAAATCAGCCGGTTCATCCAACTGTTTCCAAAACAGAAATAGAGGAAATCGTAAAAGAAAAAGTAGCGGTCATCGGTAATTATATCGAATTGAGGCTAAAACAACAAACGGAACAGCAGACAAAAATACTGACTGCTGCCATGAAAGAAGTTGGAACAAAAATAGACAGTTTGCCGACACCTGAAAAAGTGTCATTAGAGCCAATTATGAAAATGTTTCCGCAACCCAAGAAAGTTACCATTTGTGGCTTTGAATTTTTACGAAGTTCGGTAATAATCTTTGTGTTGGCATTGGTTTGTTTCTTTTCAATGATACTGAACATCAAACAGATGGATGATTGCAGAGGATTAAAAACACAGCTATATAAACAGACTGACATATTCTGCATTTGGAAAAGGCAGAGAAACAAAAGAAATAGTTCGTAATAATTTTCACTTTATTGAATTTTTATTTTTCCAATTATTCAAAGTTTTTAGGTTGTGCTTTTCGTTATTCTTTTTTTGTTCTGGGTTTACCATAATTTTTCATTGTTCCATTTTTTAACCCAAGTTTGATTTCTGCTTTGCCGATAGTACCAAATTCCTTGATTGCCCATTTTTTTAATTGTTTTTCGTATGAATATTGTAATTCTTTAGCGGACTTTCCTTTTTCAAACCTAAAAACACAAAATTCGTTATTATTATCGTTTAATAATTGTGATTTTGAAAAAAAATCCGTTTTGACACTATCTACAACTCTATTTTCTATTTCGTCTGAAATTTTTCTTTTATCCCCATAGTGAAAAATTCTATAATTAAAATACAAACACGCTAATTTGTCTAAATCTCTAAAATTACCTTCAAATTTTTCAGCGTTATCTTCAAGAAACTTTTGCAGCTTCATGTTTTTAGGCACTCCTGCAAAAACTGTGTCAATATTTTCAAATTTCATTTTTTCCCAAGTTGAATAAAAATCTTTTACAACATATTCATATTCGTTTTTATATGATGGCAACTCGACAATTAACTGGCTTATTCTATCCCAAAAATAACCCAATAAAATATCCTCATTTGTTCGCAGTTTATCGATATCTTTTGAAGAAGTAAACACAATTCTAATGTCAAATTTTTCACTAATTCCAAATTTTCCATTAGTAGTAGAAAGTGCATTAAACAAAAGTCGCTGTTGCTCCGCACTTAACTCTTCAATGTCTTCAATTACGACAGTATTACATTGATTTTCTTTTAGGATTTTATCAATTTCTTCAGATTTATCGGGAAAAACTTCTGCTGCAATAAATGACAGTGATTTCAAACATAAATTATTGTCTTCTGATTTGATTTCTGAAAACACTTTTTCAATTGCAAAATGTTTACCTGTCCCACGAGAGCCAAGAACTAAAAGGCAAAATTTTCCTTGGTTTGAGAGAAAAACTTTTAATTTCTCATACGCCTCTTTACGTAATTTTCCATTTACCTCCATATCAAATAGTTTTATTGTCGAATATTTGACAAAGATACAATCAAATATTTGACTATACAAATTATTCCCATTTTTTCTTATAATTTTGCGGTGTGATTATTCATAATCATTGCGTAAACCGAAAAGCATATAGAGTAGGTGCAAATTTTAAAAGTAAATTTTATGGCAAAATCAAATCCAAGACCGGCAAACGCGCCAAGCACAACCGGCAACAAATCAGGAAGCGGCAGAGGTAATAATGCACCTAAAAGCAACCCTAAAAAGTAACGGAGGCGGGGTGCAAATCCCCGCTTTATTCAGAAATTCATAAAAAGTTAAAGAAATGAATAAAAGTCAGTGGTTAAACAAGGTAAATGGCGATTATCTTTTATCGAAGCCGAAAAATAGTGTACATATAATGGCATTGT
The DNA here is from genome assembly GCF_054601275.1 of Dysgonomonas reticulitermitis. Classification (NCBI taxonomy): domain Bacteria; kingdom Pseudomonadati; phylum Bacteroidota; class Bacteroidia; order Bacteroidales; family Dysgonomonadaceae; genus Dysgonomonas; species Dysgonomonas reticulitermitis. Next base: position 3,126 of record NZ_BAAHWU010000045.1, read on the forward strand.
ATGCAGCGCATAAATCTAAAACGGAGAAAGAATTAGTCGCTCTGATTGGTTCATACTATAAAACAAAATGCCAATGTGGAATCGTTAGTAATGGAAAGGTAATTCTTATCAATATTGATTCGATTATTGATAAAATTTACGGACTAACATTACCTATTAATCAATTAAATACATATAATTTATGCACATTTTAAAAATCATTCACGGCTACCCGCCCAATTACAACGCAGGCTCGGAAGTTTACAGCCAATCGGTTTGTAATGAACTTTCAAAACAGCATAAAGTTTCCGTTTTCACGCGGGAAGAAAATCTATATGCACAGGATTTCTCTATTAGGCACGAAAAAGCAAACGACAATCTTGATTTGTATTTTGTAAACAATCCACAAGGGAAAGACGGCTATCGACACAAGCAAATGGATGATAATTTTGCATACTTCTTGAGAGAACAAAAGCCCGATATTGCCTATATCGGACACCTCAACCACCTTTCTACAGGCTTAATAGCCGAACTCAACAAGCAAAAGATTCCAATCGTTTTTATGTTGCACGACTATTGGATGATGTGTCCGCGCGGTCAATTCTTAACCCGCAGTATAGGCAAAGAAAATAATTTTGCTGTTTGCAATGGTCAAAACGACAAAAAATGTGCCTGCGATTGTTACGAAGTTTATTTTTCGGGTAAAGAGCAAGAACGAGAAAAAGATATTGCAGCGTGGAGTAATTGGGTAAATCGCAGGATGACCGAAACAAGGGCAATCATTGATAAAGTGAATTTATTTATTGCCCCTGCAAAATATTTGCGGAGCAGATTTATCAATGACTTTGGTATTCCCGAAAACAAAATCATTTACCTTGATTACGGTTTTCCGACAGAATATCTGACACAAACCGAAAAATCGAAAGACAAAACCAATTTCACTTTCGGCTACATTGGGACACACATTCCTGCAAAAGGAGTGAATTTATTGATAGAAGCATTTAAGCAAATAGAACAACCGGCAACATTGAAAATCTTTGGGCGAGAGAACGGACAAAGCACAAAGGCATTGAAAAAAATGGCTGAAACTTCGCACAATCTGATTGAATTTTGTGGCGAATATGTCAATAAAAATTTGGCTAATACGGTTTTTGCGAATGTAGATTGTATTGTCGTGCCGTCAATTTGGGCGGAAAACTCGCCTCTCGTTATTCACGAGGCGCAGGAATGTAAAGTGCCTGTAATTACGGCAAATTACGGCGGGATGTGTGAATATGTAAATCATAAAGTCAATGGTTTGCTGTTTAAACATCGCGATATAAATTCATTATCTGAACAAATGAAATGGGCGGTTGCAAATTCTACTGAAATGCAGCGTTTGGGCAATCGCGGTTACTTACATTCCGAAGACGGCAAAGTGCCTGATATTGAAAACCATTGTGCCAAACTTTTAAAACTCTTTGAAAATGTCAGAACAAAATAAATTGTGGCGCATAACGCTCGACACCAACCCCGAAGATTGCAACCTGCACTGCATTATGTGCGAAGAACATAGCCCATACAGCGGTTTCAAGAAGAAACTTTTTGAAACGACAGGCGTAAAATTCCGCCGAATGAAATTTGAAACCGTAGAACGCATTTTTGAGGAAGCGGCAAAACTCGGCGTTAAAGAAATTATCCCTTCAACAATGGGCGAACCGCTTTTGTACAAGGATATTGAAAAGATTTTTGAATTGTCGCAAAAGCACAATATCAAGATCAACCTCACAACAAACGGCACATTCCCGAAAAAATCAGTTGAGGAATGGGCAAAAATCATTATCCCTAACACGACCGACATAAAAATCAGTTGGAACGGCGCAACCGCCGAAACTTACGAAAAAATAATGACCAACTCGAATTTTCAAAAGGCTTTAGAAAACACAAAGAAACTGATTGCTTTCCGAAACGCCTATTTTGAACAAACTGATTATTTCTGTCGCATTACTTTTCAACTCACTTTTATGCAGAACAATATGAGCGAATTGGCTGATATAGTGAAATTTGCTGCCCAAATTGAAGTTGATAGAATCAAAGGACACCACCTTTGGACTCACTTTGACGAAATAGAAAACCTGTCGATGAAAGCCACGAAAGCGAGCGTTGCAAAGTGGAACGAGTATGTAAAGCAGGCTTACGAGGCACAGGAGAAATACCGCAAACCCAACGGCGACAAAATTTTGTTGGAAAATATTTTCCCGCTTTCTGATAACGAAGAAACGGAATTCCCTGAAAGTTACACTTGTCCGTTTTTGGAACGCGAACTTTGGATTTCCGCCACAGGCAAAATTTCGCCCTGCTGCGCCCCCGATAATTTACGGCAGTCGCTCGGTAATTTTGGGAATATCGAAACAACAACGATTTCGGAAGTTTTGGCAAGTCCGATTTACAGGAAACTTGTTGCGAACTACAAGAGCGTTGAATTATGTAGAACTTGTAATATGAGAAAACCGACATGCTGAAAAGGAATATTTTGTCGGAATAAATATGTTTTGTATCTTTGTAGTTTCAAATAAAGTAATATGTCGGATACAAAACATAAAAGCATTAGCGAAACGGCAGCAAAAATACTTGCCCGTTTTAATACGCAAGGCAAAACGTGGTTTACGCTGGCAGAGGCTTACGATTTATTCTCAGATATGTCTGAAAATCAAATTCGTGTGCAGGTAAAGCGGATGACAGATGATGGGCTTCTACTGCGTGTTCGTGAAAGTGTGTATTACATAATTCCCTACGAGCAAGATTCCGAAACGTTTTTACCGGATTGGCATTTGTTGGCAGAGCCATTGGCGGGGACAAACTACTATGTAGGTTATTATTCCGCATTGCAAATCCACCAACTTATCACACAACCTTCCTTGAAAGAACAAATTGTTGTAAATAAGCAGATTAAACCGTCTGAAACGGAAATTAAAGGCGTTAAATTTCAATTTATTTACCACAATGGGAAGCACTTTTTCGGCTATAAAAAAACATGGATTGACAGTTTCAACCGTGTATGGTGTTCCGATTTGGAAAAAACAATAATCGACTGCCTCTATAAGCCTGATTATGCGGGAGGAATTATTGAAATTGCCAAAGCCATTTTTACGGTAAGAGAAAAAATCAATTATACAAAACTTTTGGATTACACAATAAAATTTAATTCACAGTCTGTCATCAAACGCTTGGGCTATTTGTTTGAACTTTTGCAAATTAACACGCCAATCATTGAAGAATTACAAAAAAATCGTTCTTCGTCTGTTTCGCTACTTGATACGGAAAGCCCGAAACAGGGAAAAATACTATCTCGTTGGAATATCCAACAAAATATTGATATTGAAACTATTAAATCTTCAATTTTAACATAAAAAGATATGATACGACCTGCCGAAATACAGCAAAATGCCCGCAAAGAAGGTGTGCGTGATACGCAAATCGAAAAAGATTACATTCTTTCGTGGATACTTATTGGTGTTTCCAATAATGAGTTACTGTCTGACATTCTTGCTTTTAAAGGTGGAACAGTTTTGAGAAAATTCTATTTTGATGATTACCGTCATTCCGAAGATTTGGATTTCACACTGTTGAAACCAATTACAAATAATGAAATAAAATCAGCTTTTGAAACTTCATTTGAATTTATTCGGGAAGAAGCCAATATTCCGTTGTCAATCGTTGAGTTTGGCGAACATGCAACCGGCAATATCAATTTTTATATTTCATATACCGGCGCTTTAGGCGGTGCCGGTAAACAGGTAAAAGTGGATATTTCCAAAGATGAACTTTTGCTTTTCGATTTAGAAAAGAAACCCTTGTTTGCAACCTATTCCGACCATATTGATTCGCAGGTAAAATGTTATTCCTTGTCCGAAGTGATAACCGAAAAACTGCGCTCGCTGCTTTCCCGCCAACAGCCACGCGATTTTTACGATTTATGGTATTTGTCGGAAATTGAAGGATTGGAAATGAGCGATTATATTGCTGAATTTGGAGGCAAAGCCAAATACAAAGGATTGAATCCCGACAATCTTGAAAATCGCATTGAGCAACTCCTGCCTGTTTTCAAAGCGCGGTGGGAGAAATCAATGAGCGAGCAGATAAAGGATTTGCCGCCTTTTGAGCAAGTGGCAAGGGAGTTAGGTAGGCATTTTAGGAAGGTATTTAAGAGATAAAAACAAATTAACAATAATATATTTATGGCAAATTTTTCATTAGTGGCGTTAAGGGTATTGCCCGATAACTCGCTAGATATTCAAAAGATACTCAAAGAAGGTTGGTTTTTGTTTAATCAAATGTACACTGTCGAAAATGATGTATTGAAAAAAAACAAAAAATATCCATTAAATGATGATTTTTTTGGTAAAAATATTTCTATTAACGCAATAGTTGGCAAAAACGGAAGTGGAAAAAGTGCACTCATTGATATGGTATTACGAATTATTAATAATCTTGCCTACCGTTTTCTTTCAAAAAATCAGACTGATACTAACGCAAATATACATTGGATAAAGGGTATTCGTGCCGAACTTTATTTTAAAATAGATGATACCCTTTATCGAGTACAGCAAACAAAAGACGAAGACAAAAGTATATTACTCCACAAGAACATTGACAACAAATGGGAGCTAATAACTGATACCAAAAAGAATTTAAGGGATTATTTTTATTATACAATTCTAATGAATTATTCCTTATATGCTTTTAATACGCTGGAATACAAAAACGAATGGAATAGCAATACCGAAGATTCTTGTTGGCTAAAAGGACTTTCTCATAAGAATGACGGATACCAAACGCCTGCGGTATTAAATCCAATGAGAACAGAAGGGAATATAGATATTAATCGTGAGAATAGACTTGCCAAAGATAGATTAATCTCTTTATTTTTCAATGATGATGAGAACAAAAACACAAATTTCACAGATATTAATGGAATATATACCGTTCATTCCTTAAATCTCATATTAAATAAAAATAATGTAGAGGAAAAGTATGGCGAAATCAAAGAGGAATGGGAATTTCAGCAAGAATATGATGACAATTTCTTTGATGAATTGAAGGAATACATAATAAAACAATGGAATAATATTTACCATTTCAAACCAATAACAGATAACGATGAAGAGTATAATGCAGCCGTATTATACCTTGCATACAAAACTATTGCAATAGCACAAAAATACAATAATTTATTAGATAATTCTGAGTGTCTAATTTTCATGAATGCACAAAATTGGGATGCAATAAGATATAAAAAATTAGGTGAATTTATCAAAGAATTAGATAAAGATAGAAGTCATATTACTTTTAAACTTCGTCAAATAATAGCATTTCTAAAACTTAGACATATTAAATCTCAGCATTACACTATTGAAGAATTCGCTTCGTCTATCAAAGGAATAATGACGGGTGGAAAATGGAGATATATTGATTTAATACCTTGTCCGATTTTTAAAACTGAAATATTAATTAAAGAGCAAAACAATAATTTTGGAGAGCCTTATCCATTGGAAAGAATCAGTTCGGGAGAACATCAATTGTTATATATGGTTAGTTCTATTTTGTACCATATTAGAAATCTCAACTCAATAATTAAAAATCAAAGGCGAGTAAAGTATAAATATGTAAATATCATTTTAGACGAAATAGAATTATATTTTCATCCTGAATATCAACGTCAATTTATACGTTATCTGATTAAAAGCATAAAGGATATGAATTTTCAGGATATAGAAGGTATTAATATTATTGCAGCAACTCACTCTCCTTTTATTTTGTCGGATATTCCGAAATGTAATGTTATGTTTTTAAAAGAAGGCAAACAATGTTATGAAATGCAGGAAGATACTTTTGGCGCAAATATTCATAGTTTATTGCAAAACGCATTTTTTCTAAATGGCACTATCGGTGATTTTGCAAAAGAGAAAATAAATAAAATGTTTGAACGGCTTTACAACGGCGATATTGATGACAATCTTTTCAAAGAAATCAAATTGGTTGGCGAGCCATTTATTAGAAGTCAATTATTGAAATTATATAAAGAACTTGCTCCATGTGAGGAAACAAATAACGAGATTAAAACATTGAAAAAGGTGATTGAAAACTTAAAAAAACAAATACAATGATAAAAATACAAATAAATGAAACTCTTGTTTCCGACTATTTTGATAAAATAAAAACTACAGATAGAAGAAAGCCAACTTCTATGCATACTATTTTTGTTGACAACATTGAAGAAATAGTAAAATGCAAACCAGAAGACTTTGCAAAACTTATCAAGAAATACAAAGAGAATTTCAAGAAATCTGATAACAACTTTCCTGTATTTCATAAGTATATGGAAAATCAATACAAGACAATGAGTAGCAGTTGTGGGCATTGGTTGGCTGAACAACTTAATGTGAAAGTTTGTCCGTATTGTAATCGGCATTATACATTCACCATAGAAAAAAAACGCATACAAGGAAAAGATAAAAAGACCACTCGCCCTGAATTTGACCATTTTTATCCAAAATCTGAATATCCGTATTTAGCATTATCATTTTACAATTTAATTCCCTCTTGTCCTACTTGTAATCATATAAAAGACAAAGAATTGATAAGTATAAATCCATATTTGGATGAGTTTGGCGATAATTGCAAGTTTGTGCTAAAAGATAAAGATACGGATAAGCCCATGATTTTAGACAAAAAAAATATTACAGTGGGGTTTTCTTCCAAAAATGACAATATTACGGTTTTTGGATTAAAGGAACTTTATAATGAACATATTGATTATGTCGAAGAAATAATTGACAAAGCACAAGCGTACAATGCAGGGTATTACAATTTTTTGATTCATTCTTTTAGTGGATTGGGAGCAACACCCGAACAAATTGATAGATATGTTTGGGGAAATTATACAGAAATGGCAGACCAATGTAAACGACCATTGTCAAAACTTACAAGAGATGTATTAGAGCAATTAGATATAAAATAAAAATATGCTCCCACAAATCCACAAACACTATTCCGAAAACGATAAACTTTCCCTCCTTATTCGCCACGCCGACCGCGACAAAATTCCCTCAGGCGAATTTGGAAACGATGTTTTACTCAATGAAAAAGGCAAAGAACGAGCATTAAACTTCGGCAAGCGTTTGTCGGAATTGAAAATCAGCAGGATTTTGACAAGTCCGATTGAGCGGTGCGTTCAAACGGCACCGTGTATTGTAAAAGGTTACGGCAAACCACTTGAAATCATAAAAGCAACCGAATTAGGTGCGCCGGGCTTGCATATTACAGATGAAAAAATTGCGGGCAATTTCTTTCTCACAGCGGGTTTTGATGAAATGTATCACAGAATAATTAATGATATTCCAATTCCCGGAATACCCAATGCCGAGCAGTTTAACAAATTGATGACTGATTTTTTGATTGAAAACACCAAAGAAAACGGTATAACTCTTTTTATTACACATGACTTACTGATTGCTTTTTATCATTATAGTATCAACAAAACGGTTTATACCAAAGAGAACTGGGTGAAATATTTAGGTGGTTTAATCTTAAAAAACGGCAGGTATGAAGAATGAATTGAAAAATATGTTTACGGAACATTGGAAATATCTTGCCGTCAATGCTGCCTGCAAGTTGAATTTGTTTGATGCTTTGGAAATTCCCAAAACAGCCAACGAATTGGCTAATGTACTGAATTTGAACGAAAAAAATCTTGAAAACTTATTGCAAGCATTATGTAACAATGACTTTCTAAAATGCACAGACGGCAATTTCTCATTAACGGCAAAATCAGAATTGCTTACCGACAACCACCCCGACAGTTTGAAATACGCCTGTATGAATTGGGCAGACGAACATTTAACGGCGTGGCAAAATTTGGATTATTCCATAAAAACAGGCAAAAGTGCATTTGAGAATCTGTATCAAAGCAACTTTTTTGACTATTTAGACAAGCATCCTGACAAGTTAGACTGCTATCATAAAGCGATGTTTGAATACGCGAGAGATGATTATAAACATTTGCCTGAATTGATAGATTTTAGTGTACATAAATCTGTTTTGGATTGCGGTGGCGGTTACGGTGCGGCGATAAATGCAGTCAAAGAAAAGTTTCCGCAAATTGATTGTTACTTGTTTGATTTGCCGAAAGTGGTTGAAAAAGCACAAGTAAAAAACATTCAAAAGATTGGCGGTAGTTTCTTTAATGAAATTCTGCAAGTTACCGAAGCGATAATACTTTCAAGAGTTTTGCACGATTGGGAAGACGAAAAAGCAAGTTTGATTTTGAAAAATTGCTTTGCTGCATTACCTAACGGCGGAACGCTTTATGTGATTGAAAATTGCGCCGACAAAATCAATATTGATTTGTCCTTACTTTCGCTCAATATGGCTGTGATGTGCAAAAGTTTTGAGCGAACATTTGCGGAATATAAAACGCTTTGCGAACAACAAGGTTTTGGTTTTCAAAAAGATAAACGGTTAAATCAGTTACAAACCATTTTTATATTCAAAAAATTATGAACTGGCAAGAAATTAAAGTATCCCCCGACAACACCCATTTCCTTTTTGAAGGAAATCCAATTTTCAACAAGCATTTTATCGAAGTCCTGAAATTTCACGCACCCGGACTTGCACCGGTAAAAACTAATTTTGGTTGGTGTCATATTGATACTGACGGACATCCGCTGTACAATGAATATTACGACAGAGTTTTTGGCTTTTATTGTAATCGGGCGGCAATTTTACACGATTTTCTTTTAGAAGACTGCCTTTATGGATATAACGATGTTTGGTTTCATATTGACGAAAAGGGAAAACGGGTTTACGAAGAAGATTATGCTTGGTGTGGAAATTATCAGGAAAATTTGTGTGTTGTGCGTGAGCGTGTTACAAACAATTATTTTCATATTGACCTGAATGGCAAGCGGATTTATTCCGAAAACTACTTGTATGCAGGCGATTTCAAAGACGGTTTCGCCTGCGTGAAGCTTAAAAATGGTCTTTTCAAACATATCGACACAAGCGGTAAATTTATTAACGACAAAGAATTTTCAGATTTAGGCGTATTCCATAAAAATTTTGCAACTGCCAAAGACAAAGGTGGTTGGTTTCATATTGATAAAAGCGGAAATGGATTTTACCAAGAGCGATATTTAGCCGTTGAGCCGTTTTACAACGGTTTTGCGTTGGTTATGCAGTTTGATGAAAATAAAGTGATTATTAACGAACAGGGAGAAAAAGTGTTAGAAGTATGAAACGAATTTTGGTAACAGGCGGCGCAGGTTTTGTCGGCTCTCATCTATGCGAGCGGCTTTTAAACGAGGGTAATAATGTTATCTGTTTGGATAATTATTTTACAGGTAATAAACAAAATATCAGCTATTTAAATGACAATCACAACTTTGAAGTTGTTGAACACGATATTTGCGAGCCGTATTTTACAGAGGCAGACGAAATTTACAATTTGGCTTGTCCCGCCTCGCCTGTTCATTATCAATTCGATGCAATAAAAACAGTCAAAACTTCTGTTTTGGGCGTAATCAATATGTTAGGGTTGGCAAAGCGCACCAATGCAAAGATTTTGCAAGCCTCAACAAGCGAGATTTACGGCGACCCTATTATACACCCACAAACCGAAAATTATTGGGGTAATGTAAATCCGATTGGAGTCCGTTCGTGTTACGACGAGGGTAAACGTTGCGCCGAAACGCTTTTCATGGATTATCACAGGCAAAACGGCGTGAGAATAAAAATTGCCCGAATTTTCAATACTTACGGAACCCGTATGCAGCCAAATGATGGGCGTGTAATTTCTAATTTTATCATTCAGGCATTGCAAAACAAAGACATTACCATTTACGGCAACGGACAGCAAACTCGCAGTTTTCAGTATGTCAGCGATTTAATAGACGGAATGATACGGTTAATGAATACGCCCGATGATTTTGTACAACCTGTAAATATTGGTAATCCCGAAGAATTTACTATTTTGAAATTAGCCGAAAAAATCATATCATTCACAAACTCCAAATCGAAAATCGTATTTTTGCCCGCTGTTCAAGACGATCCACAACAACGCAGTCCCGATATTTCCTTGGCAAAACAAATTTTGAATTGGCAACCTAAAATACAGTTGGAAGAGGGATTGAAGCAAACCATTGAATATTTTAAAATGTAGTTTACATTTCAATTTTGCGGACAAAATGCGAACAGAATCACAAAGTTCTTAAAAATCAAGAACGCTTTAATTGCTTATTATCAACAAATTAAATCGTTTCATCAAGTACCCGGATCCGAATCCATAGAATACAAATGATAAAACATGGAGATAAATATATTACTTTCTCTATGGTTAAGTAAGTAATCTTTTATATCTTTGTAGTCGAAAGCCGTTCTTTGTATTTTGTGCAAAATGAGGTAGAAGAAAGAAATTCGCTCGTTTCTAAACCGTTACCTGCTAAGATTTTTATTCTTGCAACTTGCTTGTTTTCAGTCGGAAAGAAAAATTCATGTGTCTTGAGGAATGGTAGGTGATATGCTTTTCAATACCAGCCATTTGCGTAAGTTTTACAAGAGTTTTATTTACAGTAGGCTCTTTAAAGCCATAAAAAACATTCTTTTTACTTCCAATAAGTCTTTTGCTATCCGACAGTTCTAATGCTACTGCACGAGCCATTGTAAACAAAGGAGTTATAACATCCGATTTTGTCTTTATCATAGTTTTCTTGATAAGATTATTCTCAAAATCAATATGATTCCATTTCAAATCAATTACATCGGAAAAACGAAGTCCGCAATAACAAGCAAAAAGGTACATCTGCAATACTTTATACATTGTAGAATCATGACTCAATTTAGGTCTAAGCTTTCTTAACTGGTCCAATTCTGTACGTTCAAGATAAACTTCTTTCGTATTTGCTTGGGGTATTTTAAACCATAGATAAGGATTTTTGACAGGAATATCATGCTTTATCATATCAAGAATGACAGTACGGAAGTTTTTATGCTTTGGATTTCGTCCTCCTCCCGAATTACCATTGACTTCTCGCATATGGTCATCAAATTCTTCAATAAAAGACAAAGAAATATCCGATATTTTGAAGTCATCTTTAAACTCTTTCAAAACATTATGGGTTGTCATATATACCCGAATAGTTTCTGGGTTAAGACCTTCTTTGCGTTTGCGTTCTACAAATTCGAGATAGTAATCATACAATGAGCCGTTTTCGGGTTTTACTTTTTTCTTACCTAAATAGAACTCTTTTATCACGTCTATGGTCAATTCCTGCCCTTCTACAAGGATTCTATTTATATAAAGCTCTAATTCCGTTATCTTCCGATTTAAGAGGATTAGCAATGCCTTGTCTTTTGGAGCTTTCTTTTTCGCATCCCATTGCTCTTTTCTTACATCTAATTTCGCTGAAACTTTAGTTTCCTTGATTCCAACCCGAATACGAAGATATATTGGGTATTTGCCGTTGCGTTTTATCGGCTTATCATTTCTGATACAACTTATAATCGAATATTCTGCCATTTTCTAAAGTAGTTCATTAACTCGCATGAGCTAAGTTAGTTGGCAGTTTGGAGACGGCAAAATTTCTTTTGGAGAAAATATTTTATCCAACATTTTATTGTACTTTTGGGGTGAATATTAAATACTGTATACATGGAAGATTCTATTAATTTATCAAAACAAGAAAGGTTGTCGTATATTCTACAACTTAAAATACTACAAAAATTATCAGACCCATCAGAATCAAGTCATTATGAAAATCAAATTACTGCATTAGAACGAGGCTTTGCTTTACACTATCAAGACATATTTGAAATATTATCAGAAGAAGAACTATCTCCCGAAGATTGCCAAGAAGTATTAGACATTCTTGAGATGTATAGAGGGATAATATATTCATATGAAGGATTAAAGCGAGAAGGAATAGAAATTACACTTAAAGATGATGATGTAAAGTTTCCTGGATTTGATGGGAACCATGAATATAAACAAATGGCTTATGTCAAATATTTTATTGATGATTTAGATAGATTTTCAGAAATACAGAATCTATCTAATGGTTACTACAATAGTCATTCTGGCATGCTAAGAAAATATAAAGCTATGCTTATAAAGTGGAATGAATATAATAGCCTGCCTAATAGGTATCTAATGAATGAAGAGCAAATTAGAAAACTATTGAGCATACGATAATGGATAATTATATTACAATCGCAGCTTCTTTTGCGTCTATTTTAGGTGCTATTATTGCTATATGGCAATCTTGTAGAGCAAAGAAATTTGCAACAATAGCTTCAGATGCAAAAAGAGAAGTTCTTTCCAAGAAAAAAGCACTCGATTTTAATTCCTTGCTACATAAAGCAAGGGAAATAGAGCTGATTCTTATTGCACAAACCAGCAAAAGTGCTACACAACAAAGAGGACGGAATACCTCCAAGGAACATTCGGAAATTGAGTCCTTCATTTCTATGTTAAATGAGAAAAAATCTATTTCAATGTCTATCGAGTTGAAATCTTTCCTTGACGAAAAATACAGAAAAATAACAATATGCAATAATGCTTCACAAAAGCCTATTAATGATATGCTCTCTTGCGTTCGTGATATAATCTCAAAAGTTAGTGAGGAAATAAATAAGAATACATACGAATAAATAGGGGTCGCAAAAGGGGTCGCAACTATTCAATATAGATCAAAGCATTTATTTTACTGGGTTTTATAGGTGTTAATAAGGCTCTAACATTGAGTAGTTAAAAACATAACAATCAGATTACAAGGCATATAAGTCGTTCGCCAGGAACCTCAAGAAAAGCTCCGAAACGACTGATAATAAAGAGTTTCGGAGTTTTTTAATTTTTAGGGGTCGCATATAGGGGCGAAAAGGGCTTTATTTCATATGTGTCAGATATGTAGATTATTGATTGTTAGTATCCGCCTAGGGGATAAGAAACGAGATGTGCCAGAAACATACGACGGCAAAACTTGCAAAACTGTTTATACATGGTAGATGAGGCAATAATAAGGTGATGGCGAAAAAAAACGAAATGTGCCGATCTGCTTTGTTTTGCTTTAATTTTGCTTTTTCTGTTTTTTATACTTAAAATATTTAGAAGTACTATATCAATCCTCTTCACAGCAATCGCAGCCTTCATGCTTTTCCAGTACACGGTGAGGAAAATCGCCATGTCCAATTATTTCTATAGGACACGAAGAATATGAATTTTCAAGCCATTCTGATGTAATATTTGTCCCCGAATGATAATGCAACCCCTCGTTTACACAAGCTATATTTTTTACCATCGAGACAACAGTTCCGACATCATGGGACACAAGAATTATAGCAGTATTTTTATTTATTTCTTCAAGTAATTTATAGAAGTTACTCTCAAAACGCTTATCTACATAGGAATTGGGTTCATCCAATACCAACAGATCCGGATTATCAATAATTGCCCGTCCCAGTAAAGTCCTTTGCAATTGTCCGCCGGAAAGGGCTCCAATAGGACGTGTGATAAGATCTTCGAGTCCCATCTGACCGGCAATCTCCCCTACCCTTTCTTTCTGTTCTTTGGTATAAGATGAAAAGATACCCCGATTGACTGTCAGACCTGATAATATAACATCGGATACCGATATCGGGAATTTTTTATCTATTTGATTTATTTGTGGTAAATAGCCAATATTAATTTTATCTGTTTTTATATTATTCTTAAAGAATGAGATCGTACCGGACATTGGGTTCACCAAACTTAACAAAGTCTTAAGCAAGGTAGTTTTTCCTCCGCCGTTTGGCCCTATAATTCCCAAAAAATCACCTTTATAAACATCTAAATTGACATTTTTCAGAACATAAGGACGATCTTCGTATCCTACAGACAAATCTTTTATTTCAACTATTTTACTCATTCTATTCTTTACTCTTGAGCAAGAGCTTTTGCAATGTTAATCATTTCCAGACTCCAGTCATATGATAGTAAATTGAGCTGTACCGTTTTTGCTCCGATGGCCTGAGCTACTGTTTCTGCATTTTTGACATCAAATTCACGTTGAATAAACACCACCTTTATTCCTTCCTCTTTAGCTTTGTCGATAAGTACCTTTAATTGAGATGGTGAAGGGTTCTTTCCTTCATACTCAATAGCATACTGGGCTAATCCATACTCCTCGGCAAAATATGTGAGCGCAGGATGATATATTATAAAGGATTTACCAGGCGCTTTTTCCAAATAAGACTTAACGATGCTATCCGTTTGATTAATCTCCGTCAATAATTTATTATAGTTTGCGGTATAATCAGAGGCATTTGCATTATCCAGCTCCAATACAGCCTTATACATATTTCCGGCTATTATTTTCGCCGATTGAATAGAACTCCATGTATGAGGATCACCTCCGGCATGTCCGTGATCGTGATCGTCTCCCTCACAATTATGCTCCCCCAATACCTCAATACCTTCGGAGCAATTGACAATTTTAAGGTTTGAATTACTCTGCGATACTTTATCGATGAGAGTATTCTCTATTCCCATATATCCTATTTTAAAATAAGCGAGACTTTTGTTCAGGCTCATCATCTGAGATGGGGTAAAATCCGCACTTTCAGGATTCGATCCGGAAGGCACAATGCATTCTACTTTAAAATGGTTACCTACAATTGTACTTAAGAAATACTTTTGAGGATCGATGGTTACAGTCAGTATTTTTGATTTATCTGCTTGGGAAGGCTTACAACTAAACAATGTAAATCCCAACAGAATATATATTATAGTTCTCATTTTGTTTGCTACAAATATTTCCTGATATGATTTATCTATATGCATGAGTTTTCCAGTTGTTGTATAACATTCAAAACTTGCTCTATCAGAGAACCGGCTCCATCATTAACAATTACAAAGTCAGAAAGTTTAACTTTTTCTTCATCCGGCATTTGATTTTGAATACGCTCCAAAACTTTCTCATAAGGTACGTTATCCCGAGCCATAGTGCGCTGTACCCTTAGTTCGAGAGGAGTATACACCATAACCACTTTATCCATAAGCTTATTAAAGCCCGACTCGAACAGAATTGCCGCTTCTTGAGCTACAATTTTGTGATGCTTGTTTTTCTCAAGCCACGCATCATAATCTTTTTTGACTTCGGGATGGATTATTGCATTTACCTTTTCCAGCTTTTCTTTATCATTAAAGATGTGCGATGCAAGCAAGGCCTTATCCAGAACATTTTCGTTATACAACTCTTCTCCAAAAAGGGCTATTAATTTTTCCTTGATGACAGGCGAAATGCCGACCAGCTTTTTGCTTTCCGCATCGGCAATATATACAGGAATTCCACACAGGGTGAAGATCTCTGAAACAGTAGATTTACCACTACCTATACCTCCTGTTATACCTAATTTTATCATCGAAAGAAAATTACTGTTTTTCGAGCACAAATTCCACTTCGGACGGCACCGGAATCTTTGTACGTATATAATCAGGACTATCTGTTATACGGACTGGAACAGAAGAATTGCTAAGATCTTTTATGTCGTTATAATCTATTGTTATACTGAAATTCTCTTTTGTGATATCATCTTCTTTTTTCGACCCGACTAAATATGGTATTTTGACGGATGAAGGGAAGAATTTTATAGACAGGTTGTTTGGCAAATTAATGCATGTAACAGGCACTTCGACCTCTTTCTCTACAAACTTATCGGCAGGAATCGTCAACACTACCTCATCCGGAACATATTTAATTCCTTGCATCGGCTTCATTGCTACTTTAACCTTTTGCTCGGATGATACATTATTTATGGTATCGGAAACGGTATAAGCATAAAACAGTGTGTCTAGCGCCGTTTTACTTCCATATACTATTACCGAGTCGGGAGAGAGACTCAAGTCTCCTATCAACATGTGCCCACCCGCCAGATTTACATTTCCATTATAAATTACAGGTAGTTTCTTATCATGCAGCAATGCATAAATGTAAGACATACGCGTTGGTGTATAGCTGATAAGCTCGGAGGTAGCAAATAATTTGTTACGTATTAATTGTTCGAAGTTACGTCCCTGTATTATTTTATCGGGAGTACTCTTTACCACATCTCTGACATCGACAACCATTGAGTCATTCCGGCGGGTAAGAAGATATTTAAACAAAGTTCCCCCATCATCTCTGATACGGGCACTGATAACGGATGGCAATTCGTTCTCAAAAACAATACTATCCGGTATATTTATATACTTAACGGGTATGGTGAGCGTGGCCTCATATTTTTGACGATAAATCTGCATCATCCAAAAAACACAAGACAACAGTAAAAAAAACAAAAAAGTCAGAATTTTTTTCCACGAAATATTCTTGAAAAAAGCTCTGACTTCTTGTGAAATTATTTCTTTTTTATCATTAGTATCGCTCATAAGCTATACTTGATTTATACGACACTCAATTATTTAGTCTGAGTATCTTCAGCAGAAATGTATACTGATGCTTTTTCTATTTTTATTCTCACATTGTCAGCAATTTCCAATACGAAGGAAGTATCTCCGACCTCTTTCACTTTACCGTGAATACCTCCGGCTGTAACTACTTTATCTCCTACCTTTATGGCATTACGAGCTTCTTGCAAAGCTTTTTGTTTCTTTTGCTGCGGTCTGATCATAAAGAAATACATGATTCCAAAAAGTAGAACCATCATTACGATCATACTCATACCTCCTCCTCCGAACAAACCTCCAGAAGCGCCTTCCGCGCCTGTCTGTAATAATACATTTAATAAAGTCATACGTTATTTTGATATTTGATTAACTATTATTTACTTTCTACAAACTATTTACAAATATAAATGAATATTTTGAATTAGAACGAAAGTGTCAAACAGACAAGTCTTATTATTTCTTAATTACCTTTTTCTCTTCTTTAAGCTCCTTTACTATAGCATCGAGAATACCGTTGATGAATGATGCACTTTTGGCTGTACTATAAGATTTAGCAACATCAATATACTCATTCAGTGTAACACTGATGGGGATAGATGGAAAGCTCATAATCTCTGCTAATGCAATCTGCATTATCACCATATCCATCTGCGCGATACGCTCCGACTCCCAGTTATTTGTATATTTATCGATAAGGGTTTGATATTCTTTTTCGTTCAATAAAGATTCTTTCAACAACTTAACGGCAAATTCCCTGTCTGTTTCATCTTTAAACATAGGTAGCAGTTCCTGATTAGGACCTTTACTTTCTTCAAAACGTTTTATTGTTTTCAGAACG
The DNA here is from genome assembly GCF_054601275.1 of Dysgonomonas reticulitermitis. Taxonomy (NCBI): domain Bacteria; kingdom Pseudomonadati; phylum Bacteroidota; class Bacteroidia; order Bacteroidales; family Dysgonomonadaceae; genus Dysgonomonas; species Dysgonomonas reticulitermitis. The sequence continues at coordinate 20,396 of NZ_BAAHWU010000045.1, forward strand.
AATGATTCAACAATTTCGATATCATCATTCCAATACAGGCTCTCGTCTTCCAATATAGAATACAGCTCTTCTCTGTTTGATATAATCTGTTTGAAAACCTTACGCCAAAGTTCACGGTCGCTTTCATAGTTGTCCGAAGTATTCTCTACATATACTTTATATGCATCTGAATTTAGAATCTCTTCCAGTAAGCCACGAATGAAAGCTTCATATTCGAACCACCTGAAAGGACGGTCTTTCATATACTTGTCTAATGTTACATTTTGGCGTAACTGGCTTATAAACTTATTTTCGAGTAACTTTGTATTCGGATTAATATCCTCTTCGGAAGGAAGCAATTTCGATTTTCGGGCATCTACCTTCTGGGCATACGCATCAGTAAGTTCTATCATTAAAGATAAGAAATAGAAATACAGATCATACGATTTTTGAAGACTGAATAAAAGCTCTGTTTCTGCTTTTTTCAGATCTATGGATTCGTTCTGGCTGCATGCAAACAAGACTTGAACGACTCTGATACGAATAAGAACGCGGTTTATCATTTATAAATCTAAAATGTTTCGGAACGCAAAAGTAAACATTTTTTTACAAAGTAGTACTTTTTCCCGAAAGAAGTTCCGTAAACCGCACGAAATAACTTCAACTGCTGATTGACATTAATTTATATATAGCTATGAATTCCCCCCAATAAAAAGCTCACACCGAAAAAAGTCATACCAACAGCCAGAATAGCAATGCTACAATATAAATGAAAATATCGAGGCGAACGGAATGTTTTAAAACTATTTCTGTGCATTGGAATAGCATACACGATCAATGTGATGAGAGCCCATGTTTCCTTCGAGTCCCATCCCCAATAACGCCCCCAGGATATATTAGCCCAAACAGCACCCAGAAAGATTCCTATAGCCAACAGGACTAAACCACTATGGATTGGAAATCCATAGTGGTTTATTTATGGACAACCTGTACAATCCCTTATGCAACAACACTTACTTCAATATCCACTATATCGAATCGGATAATCCTTCGCTGCGGGAGAAATGCGATACCGCCCTGAAGTTTCCTGATAAACATCTGCCGTTACAATTTCCGTTCAAAGACGAATGTTTTACGGATACGGGTGTCCTGCAAGACAGCATCGGTATAAAGATAAACGGCTGGGAGCCAAACCCGGGACAAATACAACGGATCACGAATCATGTTGACGGCGTACATATTCCAGTCAGGGGGGATACCTTCCATATAAGTACGTTGCAGGAAATAGCCGGCGGGATTTCATATAACAGGGTTCTGTTGAACGGAGTAATGCCGGACTTCAAATACGAAAAAGAATTTCTGGAATTGGCAAAGAAAATGGAACGATGTTCCGGCGCCACGGCAAATAAACTTATGCAGGATATAAGGGAGCTGGCTTCCGGTATACTGAAACGCGATTATCCGGATATCCGGAAAGAGGCGGCAATACCGCTCAAAGAGAGACGGTATGGAGAGTATGACCATCTGAGAAAGGATGGACAGGGCTGTTATAATGCCATTGAAACGGATAATGGCGTACTGTTATTTTCCAGGACAGCGGAAGGGAAAGAACTGTTTCAAAAGAACCTGGAAATGTATCTGGATAATTTTTATAATCCGGCATACGACAATACTTATTTTAATCTTCATTATCTGGAATGTGACAGCGGCGTTTTAAGGGGGATGAGTGATCTTGCCATCAGGTTCCCGATGGTACAACAGGCTGGGTTTCCACCTGACCGGAGCTTCTTTTTGGATAAAAGTGTATTGCAATACAGCCTGCGGGAAGCGAAATTCAGTTGGGGTGCGGAACCATATGCGGCAGCCGGTTTGATAAACAATATGTGGGATGGAAAACATTTACCTGTGAAATTGGATGGGGATACCTGTAATATCAGTGTCTTGAAAGAAATAGCCTCCATGGAATTTTATTATTTCACAAGTCTTTCCGGCCTTGCGGGCCATGGCATTTTGGGTATCGATCAGATGCCCGGCTTTAGATATAAAGATGATTTCAGGGAGTTGGCCGGTAAGGCATTGGATTTTTCAGGGCATATACATGAGTATAAGGTATTAGGCGCGATGCGGGATAAAGCCAATGAGATATTGAAACGTGATTATCCAAACATCCGGAAGGATAGTTCCTATGTTTAAAATCGGAAGCGATGGCTGAGTAGCAAAAAGATAAGCTATAAGTTTTAGTTAATTTTGGTAATGGAGATTACTTACTTATTAACCTCAAACAATATAGCTTATGAGACAAAGAAAGGGATTAGATTTCAAAGGACAAAATATCTATGTAGGGATAGATGTTCATTTGAAGAGTTGGTCGGTAACAGTTTTGTCAGAGACATCGGTATTGAAAAAGTTTAGTCAAAACCCGGAGCCGGAAGCATTACACAAGTTTCTGGTTACGAACTATCCGGGAGCGGATTATTACTCGGTATATGAAGCGGGATTCTGTGGTTTTTGGATACATGAAAGACTGAAAATAGCTATGGTATAATAAAAAACATCCCTTACCCTGACCTATGCCTGCAGATCTTGGACAGGAGTATCCCTCTGAAACAATTACCAGATTGCGTAAAGATGCTGCCTGATGGTATAATTAATAAGGATATTGCCCATAAAATAGCTATACATGCCCCCGATTGCCTGCCGGCAGTTCCTGAAAAGTATAAGACAAAAGAACTATATAGCAAAGCCTTGAATAATGATCCGTTGGCTATAGAATATTTTCCGGATGATTTTAAAACAAAAGAAACATGCTTCGATGCGATAATAAGAAATCCTCAGGCATGTTTGTTTATACCGGAGAATCTGAAATATGAAAACTTTTATGCCGATATTGTAAGGTTAAATGATCGGGCATTTAAATATATTCCGAAAGAAAAAAATAACACCGGAGATATGCCGTATAGCTATAAACCTGAGTTCCGTTTAAGAAAATCAATAAGAAAGTTGGTAAGTAAGAAATAATTTTGTATCTTTATAGTTGATAATCAATAAATTAAACAAATATATGAGCTTACTTACCAACGATAAAATTACG
>NZ_BAAHWU010000046.1:0-23298 GCF_054601275.1 Dysgonomonas reticulitermitis
AAAACTACTTGGACGAATTTTGCTACAAATTCAACCGGAGATATTTTGGAGAGGCACTCTTTGGCAGATTGCTCATAGCTTGCGTGAGCTATAAAAATGAGTTTAGGTATAAATACGGATAATCATAAATATAAATATTTCGTCACCTGTAGGGAAGCAGATAAAAGTATGGCAGGGACATCCTGCATATGAGAAAGTTCCGGTACTGGAAACATCTTCAGGAGCTTTGAACTTGAACGAATCAGATATAAGAAAGAACTATGACGGAGATTTGGTAATCCAACTTTTTGATGATAATGATCTTATAGATCAATATACTATTGACGGACGTGAGGAGAGTCAAAGTAAGAGAGCAGATGTATTGTTTACGAAGTCGGATGCGAAGACATCATACAATAGCAGCTATATGGATGTAGTATTGTTGCGCGAAAAGGACTTGTTAGATATCACTCAAAAGAAAGATTTAGAAATAATAGTCTATCCGAAGGATATGAAATCTAGTAAACCTAAGTAACTGTTAGGAATTATCATAAAGCGTTATGATTCAATCAAAGACGTTGGGTATCAGTTGTTTAAGTGGATATTTATTCGTAAATTTAAGATTACCAAGTCATTAAATATACAATGAATGAAAATTATCCGACTGATTTAACCGATACCCAGTGGCAATTTATAGAAAAAATACTAGATGATAGCAGAAAACGGCAACATGATTTCCGTATTATCTGGAATGCTATTCTTTATTTAGTCAAAACAGGCTGTCAATGGCGTATGCTACCTAAAAACTTTCCGCACTGGTCAGCTGTGTATTATTATTTTAAGAAGTGGAAATACAATGGTCTATTTGAAGATATTTTGGATAAATTGAATGAAAGAGAGCGGAAATCACACAAAAGGAGGAGAGCCTAGTGTTGGCATCATTGATAGCCAATCTGTAAAAACAGCACATACTTGCATACAGGAAGTTGGCTATGATGCGGGCAAGAAAATAAAAGGGCACAAACGTCATATTGTAACCGATACTTTGGGTTGTCTTTTATTGGTTTTAGTACATGGAGCTGACGTTCAAGACCGAAACGGAATCAAATTAGTATTACCTCTACTCAAACAGAAGTTTTGGGTAACTATAAAAGCAATAATTGCAGATGGTGGCTATAGTGGACAACCTATTGTAGATTGGATAAAACAGCAAATCGGACTATCACACAATTAGCTATGATTAGAATTTTTACAAACAGAATAAAATGAAATTCCCTAACAGTTACTGAGAACTTCAAAAAAAATAAAAGAACTACTAAAAAATAGAAAATTATCTACTCTGGCAGTTTATACCGATGCTGATCTCATTTTATGAAAAAAACATTTAAACGAAATACAGGCTAACTGGATCACAGGTTACGATAAAGGGCGACAAATAGAGAAACACAAGTTATATGAATTAAGGGCAATACCCTCGCTCTACTTATTAGACGAGGACAAACGGGTGCTGCTAAAAGATGCTAATGTATCGGATATAGAAAAATTTCTTCCAGGCATTCAATAGATTAATTGAGATAATCAAACTAATTTTTCAACTCAATTACTTTTGTTATTCCAATCTCATCAATAAAATTTTGATCGTGAGAGATGACGATAATAGTTCCCTGATAGGTCTTTACTGTATTGGTGAGTATAGACAGGCTCGCCAAATCGAGATTGTTTGTAGGTTCATCCAAAATGAAGATATCGGGAATCTGATTTGAAATCATCAAGCAACATAAATAAAGTCGCATACGTTCGCCCCCACTAAGATAGAGACAATTCTTATCCCATGCATCCTGCAGAAATAAAGTCCTGTTAAGCCTCAACTTTATTTCATGGTCTAACAGATTGTTTTTATTATGTTCTTGCGCGAGATCTAAAACTGTTATATCCTTATGCACTTGGTTATATTGCTGATCGAGATAGACATATGAAAAATCCGACCGCTTTATTTCGCCCTCTGACGGAGAGAGTTCTCCCATCAGTAACCTTACAAATGTTGTTTTACCTGTGCCATTATCTCCGATTATACGAATACGTTCGCCGCTACGGACTTCTATGTTTAATGGATCTTTCCAGATCTGTTTATCTTCCGTATATCCAAAATTCGTATTGATAGCCGCAAATAGTAATTTACCATTATGTAATTGAGCATCTTTAATATCTATTTTAAGTTCAACATTAGCCTGCTGTTTTTGTCGTAATTCTGTAAGTTTTTGCTGGCTGCCGGCAATAATAGTTGAATGCTTTTCATTCAATTTTGCCCGAGTATTTTCTCCACTTTCCTGCAACATCCCCAACACAATGCGAGGAGTTCCTGACGAACTGTTCTCTCCTTGCTTTATTCTTCTATTTTGTCTTTCTTTCATCTCCTGAGACTTTCTGCGTGCAGCCCGAAGTTGTTTCTCCTCAGAGTTGATTTTCTGCACCAACGCTTCTTCCTCAATATCTTTTTGCTCTTTGTAAAAAGTATAATTTCCTCCATAAAGTTTAATTCCTTTTGCAGACAGCTCATAGGTCGAATCTAATTTATTTAGAAGCGTAACATCATGGCTAACAATTACAACAGTAGCTCTACAATCAAAAATATAGTCATAAAACTTTTGCCTGCTTGTCTGATCCAGATGATTCGTAGGTTCGTCCAACAAAATAATATCCGGCTTATGAATTAACAATCCTGCCAAAAACACCTTGCTTTTTTCTCCGCCGCTTAATATATCAACAGATGTATTCAGATCAATATCCGCTAATCCCCAAAAATCAAGCGCCGACCTACATCGCGATTCAATGTCCCAATCGTCTGCTAATTGATCGTAATGAATATGCTCTGTACTCCCATTATAGATAGAATGCAACGCATTTATCTTCTCGGCAACGCCAAGTGCCTTTGCTACACTTTGCCCTGTAATACCGATTTGTTGTGGAATGTAATATGCTTTTGATGAACACTGGACAGAACCGGAAGAAGGAATAAGTTTCCCGGCTAATAATTTCAACAATGTTGATTTTCCTGTCCCGTTATTGCCTATAAGAGAAACTTTTCTGTTTGACAAGACAGAAAAACTAACATGCTCGAATAATGATTCTTGATTAAAATAGTGATACGAAATATCACTGACAATAATACTCATGTTGTACAATTAATAAGAGTCTTGGAAAAAGACCGGTTAAACCGAAAACTATTTTTAAAATTCAAGGTGTCGGTTTAATGAAACCAACTTATTAATTGTTTATTCTCATTGGAGTATTTTTATGTTCGCTACAAAGATAGTAATTATCAAAATATTGGGCAAATTAAAATAGGCAGAGGATGTCCCAGGAGTGTTCGGAAGATTTTATAGCATTAACTATCCGTTAATTACAACTTATTTTATCAGAAAAAAACAGTTACACTGAGTATCACTGAGACTAAAAAAACTCAGTGATACTCAGTGTCTGTTCAATGGTACTCAGTGTCATAAAATATATTTACCAACCTGATTATAAACGATTGAATTGATAAACAATAATATATGATATATTGAAATCTTCCAACCTCTACTGGGACAGCCCCATTTGCTATTTCAAATTATTTATAGAAAAAAATCCATCAGAACATTATTAACATCAAATCAAGAGTGTAAGTCCAAAATGAATTTATAACAAATTTATTTCTTCCAAAGTTTCTCCATATCTTCTAATATCTTTCCTTTGGTTTCCGGTATGCGTTTCCAGACAAACAATGCCGCAAGCACTGCAAAGAATCCGTATACCCAATATGCAAATCCATGATTAAATACGCTCATCAATGTATCGTTCTTATCCATAATAGGGAATGTCCATGAAATCAAGAAATTAGAAACCCACTGTGCTGCTACGGCTATAGACATCACACTAGAGCGAACCGAGTTAGGGAATATTTCAGATAACATCACCCAGCAAACAGGTCCCCACGACATTGCAAAACCGGCTGTATAAGCAAGCATAAACATCAACTTCAGCCCGCTTGGCAATCCTTGCGAAAACGATGTACCCAAGCCAAGCATAGATACAGCCATAACCAAAGCTCCTGTAATAAGCAGGGGTTTACGCCCAAACTTATCGACCGTCATTATTGCCAGAACGGTAAACGACAAGTTGATGACACCCACTATTATAGTTTGCAAAAGAGCTGAATCTGTCCCCGAACCCATACTCTTGAATATTTCGGGAGCATAGTACAGTACAACATTAATACCTACAAACTGCTGGAAGGCAGACAATAGCACTCCGGTTATTATAATAGCAAATCCGTAAGATTTGACAGGAACATATAGTGCTATAATAAAACTCACTATCATAGATATTTCCAATGTACTCGGAATATTAGCCAACGACAAGGATATAATACCAACGACAAACAAAATAAGCCAAGTCATCATAAACCTGTAATAAGGTTTCAACGATACAGTTTTTTCATTATCGAAACTACGCTTAATCTCAACAATTTCCTGTTTAGCCATTGCACTGCCTACAAGCTTGGTAAGAATGCCTTCGGCTTTTTCGGTATGCCCTTTCATGACAAGCCACCTTGGAGTCTCGGGTGCAATAAACAATAATAGGAAAAAGATAGAGGAAGGAATGGACAAAGAAGCAAACATCCATCGCCAGCCTATTGTATGCAGCCACTCTGTATCGCCTTGTTTAGCTATAAAGTAATTAACAAAATACACGACAAGCATGCCAAATATGATAGCAAACTGATTGAACCCAACCAAGCTTCCCCGTTTTTCGGGTGGAGCAATTTCCGCAATATACATAGGTGATACCATAGAGGCAATGCCAACTCCTACTCCGCCTAATATACGATAGGCTACAAAGTGATAAACAAATGAATGATCTCCGGCTGAAGGCATATGGAATCCGATTTCGGGCCATGCCGAACCTATAGCTGCCAACAGGAATAAAACAGCTGCTGCGAACAATGCTTTTTTACGTCCGAAAGTTTGGCTGATCCAACCTGCAATAGCTGCACCAAAAATACAGCCTATCAGCGCACTGCTTATCACAAATCCTTCCATAGCATTGGCTTCGTTCATAGACAAGTCCATCGGTTCTATAAAGAAATAGCGAAGGGACTCTACCGTACCCGATATAACAGCTGTGTCGTATCCGAATAAAAGGCCACCCAGTGTCGCTATCAGAGTTAGTTTTAGTGTATATGATTTACTTACTTCGTTTTTCATTGGTTCTTTATTAGTTAACAAGTTGACAAGACACGAGACACAAGCCTTACTTACTTGTATCTCGTTTACTTGTATCTGTATTTTAAATATACATGTTTACAATAGCTTCGTAAAGCTCCTGCTTGCCACTTATCTGCTTAGGCTCGCCTACTTTATGTGCTATTGTACGCAAATCCTCAAGAGTTAACTTACCATCTTCGAATGCTTTTCCATCGCCTCCGTCAAACGAAGCATAACGATTTTTGCGTAATTGTTTATAGTCCGATTTTTCAAGAATATCAGCAGCTACCAACAAACCACGTGCAAACACATCCATGCCTGATACATGAGCTATAAACAGATCGTCCATATCTGTAGAATTACGGCGAATTTTAGCATCGAAGTTTATACCCCCGTTACCAAGACCGCCATAAGATAGCAATACTAACCATGCATTTGCAAAGTCATAAATATCGAGAGGGAATTGGTCTGTATCCCATCCGTTCTGATAATCTCCACGATTGGCATCGATACTACCCAACAATCCTGCGTCGGCGGCAACCTGCAATTCATGTTCGAACGTATGTCCGGCCAAAGTAGCGTGATTCACCTCTATATTTACTTTAAAATCTTTATCCAGACCATAGTAACGAAGGAATCCCATAACTGTTTCCGAATCAAAATCGTACTGATGTTTTGTTGGTTCCATCGGTTTAGGCTCAATAAGGAATGTACCTGTAAATCCATTTTTACGGGCATAGTCACGAGCCATTGTCAACATCTGTGCCAAATGATCTTTCTCGCGTTTCATGTCTGTATTCAACAAACTCATATAGCCTTCGCGTCCACCCCAGAATACATAGTTAGATCCACCCAATGCAATAGTAGCATCAATCGCGTTTTTGATTTGAGTTCCTGCCGATGCCACAACATTGAAGTCCGGATTTGTAGCAGCACCGTTCATATATCTTTCGTGGCTAAACACATTGGCTGTACCCCAAAGAAGTTTTATACCCGAAGCGGCTTGTTTTTCCTTCGCATAATTAACTATCGTTTGCAGGTTCTTTTCATATTCTGTCCAAGAATTGCCCGCATCTACCAAGTCTACATCATGGAAACAGTAGTAATTGATGCCCAGCTTTGTCATAAACTCAAATGCAGCATCCATCTTATATTTAGCCTGGCTGATAGCATCATTGCCAATATTCCATGGATGATGGATTGTAGCTCCACCAAACGGATCACCACCATTAGCACACAATGTATGCCAGTATGCCATAGCAAAACGAGTCCAGTCTTTCATCGACTTGCCCATCACTACCCTATTTTCGTCATAGAAGCGATATGCCAGAGGGTTTTTACTTTCTTTTCCTTCAAACTTAATCTTTCCGATACCCGGAAAGAATTCTTTTGTTCCTTTTAAAATTTCCATGATTGATATTTTATTTAATAATGAATATTTCTTAACCTTTAACTACCAAGTCGCGCCAACGCGAATATGCCTCGCGGTACTGGTCTTTCTTATTTCGTTCCGGCTCTATAACAGCCAACATCTCCAATGAAGAGAAGGCTTCCTGAGGTGTAGCATACAGCCCGATACCAATACCTGCACCTTTTGCTGCACCCGCAGCACCATCCGTATTGTACAATTCGATAGTAACATCACTCACACTGGATAGTGTTTGTGAGAAAATCGGACTCAGGAACATATTGGCATATCCGGCCTTTACAGTAGATATATTCATGCCCATTTCGCGCATGATCTCCATTCCATATTCGTAAGAGAATACGATCCCTTCCTGAGCCGCACGAAGAATATCTTTTTTGTCGTGAATATTGAAGTTAACTCCGTGTATCGAGCAGTTTATATCTTTATTTTCCAACACACGCTCTGCCCCATTTCCGAACGGAACAATACTAATCCCTTTTGCCCCAATCGGCGATTGAGCAGCCAAATCGTTCATATCTCCGTACAAAAGTCCCTCTAGCGCTAGATTACGCTTCAGCCAAGAATTAAGAATGCCTGTACCGTTGATACAAAGCAAGACACCCAAGCGTATCTGTTCAGGAGTATAATTCACATGAGCAAATGTATTTACACGCGAAAGTTTATCGTAGTTCAGTTGATCCAATACCCCATATACAACACCTGAAGTTCCTGCTGTAGAAGCGATTTCGCCCGGTTCGAATACATTTAGGGAAAGTGCATTATTAGGCTGATCGCCTGCACGGTACGAGACAGGAGTACCTTCTTTCAATCCCAGTTCTTTTGCAGCTCCTGACGAAACATAGCCCTGAATACCAAAAATAGGTTTGATTTCGGGGAAAAAGCTCTTAGGTATTCCATAATAATTCAATACGTCTTCTGACAATGTATTTGTTTTGAAATCCCAGAACATGCCTTCCGACATTCCTTCTATAGTGACCACAATATCGCCTGTCAGCTTCATACCAACATAGTCACCCGGCAACATCAGCTTGTCTATCTTTTCATAGATATGCGGTTCGTTTTCTTTTACCCAAGCCAGCTTCGACGCTGTGAAATTACCCGGAGAATTAAGCAAATGGCTCAGGCATTTTTCTTCGCCAATGGCTTTGAATGCTTTTTCGCCATAAGGAACAGCACGACTGTCGCACCAGATAATAGACGGACGAAGCACGTTCTTATCTTTGTCTACAAGAACCAGTCCGTGCATCTGCCAGGTAATGCCTATCGCCTGTATATCTTCACCTTTAGCTCCGGCTTTCTGCATCACCGACTGATGAGCCCGTTTCAGATTTGTCCACCAATCGGCAGGGTCTTGTTCTGCCCAACCCGACTTAACGGCAACAATCTTCATTTCTTCTTTCGGGAAGAAATCGGAGGCTACTATTTTTCCGGTATCGGCATTTACCAGACAAGCCTTTACGGACGAACTACCTATGTCATATCCTAATAAATACATAATGGCTGTGTGTTTTTATGATTGATTTCTTTATAGATTAAATACTTGTTTTCAGTTTATTATACGATTTCTTATCAAACCTGAAATAGCGGGCAGCCCTATGCGATACATCCTTTTGCCTTTCGTCGAGAGGGATCACATAGCTCATCGTTGCCACTTTTTTATGGAAATTACGTATATCGATTTTCTTATTATATATTGCCTCATACAATTTATGCAGTTGGCTTATAGTAAACTTTTGAGGGAGCAATTCGAAAACGATAGACGGGTTATATTCTATCCATCGGCGAATTTCAACCAGCGACTCTTTCACAATCTGATTATGATCGAAGGGCATCTGCGGAATCTTGTCTATCGGACACCACTCTGTTTGCTTGTACTTTGATACATTATTCAACTTCCTGTCCACTTTGCAGAGTGCAAGATATGCAACAGTAATCAGCCTGTTAATATTTGGCTGATATTCAAAGTCCAGCCATTTCCTATCATCAGGATTACTTGCTCTGTCCGGCGATGCAAAACAACGAAACTGCTTGAGAGACATTTTTTTTATCCCTGTAAGTTCGAATAATACACGATTTGCAGCATCGTCAACATCTTCCTCGTTATATATAAGACTTCCGGGAAGTTTCAAGTCTTTATTACCTTTTTTATCTACATCGCGTTGTACCAACAGTATATTAAGATGGTCGTCTTCGAAGCCAAACACAACACAATCGACAGAGACGTGGGTATGTATAAAATTTGTTTTCATGGTATCAAGACAATACTTATTGTACTAAGTACAAATATATGATTTCATTTCGTAAAATAAATATATTATGAAAATTATTTTTAGTTAAATGTTTGTATTACAGATGTTTGAATATCGCTTAATATACAATAAGCGTAGAATATATATTCTATACCGGACATTGAAAAGATATTACTGGAAAAGGATTTAACTAAGAATAGAACCAACACATAGGCATCAACGTTTACGTGTTAATTTCTACAATAAGATACGTAAGAGAAATTACTCTAATTTTTATCTAATTATTCCCCTTTACAAGTTCTTGTTTACATATTCCTTCGGAGACACTCCATAAAATACCGCATCTGACCTTTATCCAGTTTCCGTACATCCATCAATTGGTTGATGAGCCTTAATATACGTTGTGCATTACGGTAGATCATTACATAAGTCTTTTGCCTATCTGGTTCTTTATTATCCGATATTAGTTTCTCAAGTGGATTTATTATCAGCGTGTAGATGGAAGATTCTCTTCCTTTAGCGGTGTATGATACATGTTCTAAAATAGTAGGCTGGATTCAGAAACTGAGAGACTGTAAATTAAACTGTGTCAGTAAAAAATAAATTATTATTTTTTACTGACACAGTTTAATTTACAGTCTCAATATAATCAGAGTTTTATGACTTATTTCCTCGAAATTAAAGTAAAAGTTATTCTCCCTGCGTTTATAAGATCTTCATGAGATATTTTATAAGTTTTAAATAGTTTTCCGTTTAATCTTATAGCTTTTATATATATATCCTCCGGTTTGCTTCTGTTTACGTCTATAACCAGTTCTTTTTGTTTCCAATAGCGTTCATCAAGCTTTATTGTTATCCGGTCGAACACGGGACTTGTCAATGTGTAGGATGGTTCTCCCGGACAATCAGGATAAATACCCATCATGCTAAAGACTGCCCACGCGGACATTGTTCCTGCATCGTCATTGCCTGGTATCCCATCGGGCTTAGTAGTATAATATTTGTCTAATAACCGACGCACATGATATTGAGTCCTCCATTCTTCTCCTTTGATATTGGTAAAAAGATAAGGATAGATGATATCAGGCTCATTCGTAATATCAAAATAACCGTTGTCAAAAACCGATTGTAATTTCTGTGTGAATTTTTTATTTCCACCCATCAACTTTATAAGTCCCGGCACATCGTATGGAATAGCAAAAGTATAATTCCATGCATTTCCTTCGTGAAAACCGGGATTCGGTTCAAAATTAGCACCTAGCAGTGGATCGAAAGGCTCATAAAAAGTACCGTCAGGATTCTTGGGACGGAATGTCCCGAAATCTTTACAATAATAATTCCTGTAACCCAAAGAACGTTTATGAAACAATTCGGCATCGGCTGTTTTACCCAAAGCAGAGGCTAATTGCCCCAACGCCCAGTCGGCTATGTAATATTCCAATGCATGCGATACAGAATTGTCGAACGGAGCGCGAATAGGGACATATCCCAAAGCCATATAATCATCATTATCGGGGCGTAAAATATTCGTTATACCCGGACTGGTAGCCGATTTATACATCGCCTTATAGGCTGTTTCCACATCAAAGTCTCTAAGACCTTTCATCCATGTATCTACGATAACAGGAATAGATGGGTCTCCTTCCATAGTTAAAGATTCACGCCCGTACAGTTCCCATTTAGGCAACCATCCCGACTCTTTATACATATCTATCATTGTCTGTACCATTGCCAGTTGCCGGTCGGGATACAACAGCGTCATCAGTTGGTGCACATTACGATAAGTATCCCAAAGCGAAAAAACAGTATAGCGGTTGCCTTGTACCGTCTTTATTTCGGGACTTTCCATAGCGGGATATTCTCCATTCACATCGTTTAAAACATTAGGGTGTATCAGTGTATGATAAAGGGCTGTATAGAAAACAGTCTTTTGTTGATCAGTTCCGCCTTCAACCAAGATACGCGAGAGGTCGCTGTTCCATGCTTCACGGGCCTCGGAATGAATAATATCAAAATTTTTGTCTTTGGTTTCTGTATGAAGATTGAGCCGGGCATTTTCCACGCTAACAAACGAAACTCCCACATGCACCTCTATTTTCTCATCTTTAGCACAATCGTACGAAAAATAAACACCAACATTATCTCCCGACATTTCTTTCGAATATTGAGTGTAAATCTTATATTTACCGGCATCGGTATTCCATTCGTTTTCCCACTCTTCTCCCTGACGGATATGTTTCCAATATCCGCTTTTTACAGGCTGCTTACTTACCTTTACAACAAAATAGATAGGAAATACTGCTTGGTTTTGCGTATAGCAAAAAGATCCTAACAACTTACTACCTTCATATTCCGTCTCACTTACTTTACGTACCGTAGCACCGGTTTCGTTGGTTAGTCCTTCACCCAGATTGAGTATAATATGATTTTCACCCGCTGGAAAAGTAAAGCGCGAAACTCCCGTGCGTAAAGTAGCCGTAGCTTCCGTTGTTATACCGTATTTACTCAAAACATTAGAGTAATATCCGGGCGAAGCCTGTTCGTTCGTGTAAGTACTTCCATAGTTGTGGTAATCTACTTCCAACTTTCCACTTGTGGGCATCAGCAAGAGGCTGCCCATATCGGGACAGCCAACACCGCTCAAGTTGACATGGGAATATCCGGTAAAATATTTATTGACATGGGTATAAGGAGTCGACCACCAGCGTTTATCCTTATCATATTGGTTCATTTCCGATCCCATCACATTGAACGGGCTTACCGACATTAATCCTTGCGGACAAACAGCCCCGGGATTGGTAGCCCCAAAGTTTTCCGAACCAATGAAAGGATCAACATAGTCTATCACTCGCTTTTGAGCAGAAAGGCTTAAAGCAAATAACATGATTAGCGATATTATAGCATAAAACAGTTTCTTCATGGCTTGTCAGATTTATCGACACCAAATGTAAGGGAAGGGGTATTGCCCATTTCAAACTCTAAAGTTCCTCCGGATTTGATGTCGCTGAAATTAATATATGATTTTGTGTAAGGTTTACCGTTTAGTTTGGCAGACTGAATATATATATTCTTGTCGCTGTTGTTATGAGCAACAATTGTGAATAGTTTCCCGTCGCCTACATCCACTGTAGACTTATCAAACAAAGGACTTCCGAAGACATAGACTCCCCCTGCGGGAGCTACCTGATAAAAACCTAGCGAAGACATAATATACCATGCCGACATTTGCCCTACATCTTCATTACCGCAAAGTCCGGCAGGAGAATCGAAGTACATCGTCGAAAATATTTCCCGCACTTTTTCTGCCGTTTTCCAAGGCTGACCTACAAAAGGGTAAAGATAGGTAATATGATGGCTCGGCTCGTTTCCATGCGCATACTGGCCTATTAGCCCTGTAATATCGGCAGATGCTTTTGCTCCCATATCCCCATGTACTACAAACAGCGAATCCAGTTTGGATATGAAAGCCTCTTCTCCTCCAAACAGCTCTATAAGACCGGGTACATCATGTGGCACAAGCCACGTGTATTGCCACGCGTTGCCTTCGGTATAATCATCTTCCATATGAGCAGAATGGAACGGGCTAAATGGTTCCCTGAATTTACCCGTTGAAGACAAACCTCTCATAAATTGCGTATTCCTGTCAAAATACTTTTTGTAAGAATTCGCCCTTTCTGTGAAATAAGCTGCATCTTCGGTTTTGCCCAGTCGTTCTGCTATTCTGGCTACAGACCAATCGGCTAAGGCATATTCAAGACCTTTAGCTACTGTTTCGAATGTACTTTCTTTATCATAAGGTATATAACCGTATTGTTTCAGCCAGTTCATCCCCCGCTCATCCAGCATTGCAGAAGCTTTCATGGCTTCAAAAGCCAGTTCTTCATCTACCTTGTAGCCTTTTAATATCAGATCGGCTAATACAGGTATGCCCGGATTACCAACCATACAGTCCGTTTCATTTCCAACCAAATGCCACACAGGTAATTTACCCTGTTGCTTGTATATATTAAGGAATGTCTTAGCAATATCTTCTGCGATTTCAGGATGAATAATTGTCATTAGAGGCTGTGCTGCCCTATAAGTATCCCACAACGAGAATGTTGTATAATTGGTAAAGGTCTTGTCATTATACACCTCCGTATCAGCGCCTCTGTAATCGCCATTTACATCATTGAAGACAGAGGGTGCAATCATCGTGTGGTACATAGCGGTATAAAATATCCGCTTGTCTACATCATTTTTAGTATCTACCTTGATTTTACTCAATTGCTTATTCCACGTGGCATCAGCATCAGTAGCTGTCTGAGCAAAATTCCAATGTGGAAGCTCTTGCTGCATATTCAGCTTAGCATTTTCTGTGCTTACCGGTGAGAGTGCTACTTTTACCAACAACGGCCCGGTGATGTTATTCTCAAAATCAACCCGTCCAAAAACACTTCTCATTTCTTCGTTACGAGCGTCGTTTATCCGTACAGTATCGAAGATTGAGAACGCTTTTATTGGTTGAGAAAACACAGCGGTAAAGTATACTCGCTGATCTTTAGCCCAACCTTTGGAATAACGGTAGCCTGATACAGTAGAATCGTTTTCCTGCTTTATAAAAGCTTCGGTAGGATTGTCCCAACCAATACCTCTTTCAAGATCAATCACAATGGCCGGATTTTTATCAGACCGGGGAAATGTATATGAATGGAAACCTACCCGCTGCGTAGCCGTAAGTTCTACATCGATACCAAAACGATCAAGATGGACAGAATAATATCCCGGTTTGGCTTTTTCTTTTTTATGCGAAAAGAAAGAATAAAGACCACTCTCCGGATC
Organism: Dysgonomonas reticulitermitis; assembly: GCF_054601275.1. Classification (NCBI taxonomy): domain Bacteria; kingdom Pseudomonadati; phylum Bacteroidota; class Bacteroidia; order Bacteroidales; family Dysgonomonadaceae; genus Dysgonomonas; species Dysgonomonas reticulitermitis. The sequence continues at coordinate 13,725 of NZ_BAAHWU010000046.1, forward strand.
GGGTAAAGTTCCTTTAGCAAACTTTACTTCACCCATCACCGGCATGAGGGATATATCCCCCAGATCACCGATACCTGTTCCGCTCAGGTGCATATGTCCAAAACCGACAATAGTAGAATCGGAATAATGATAACCTGAACACCAGTCCCACCCTTGTGTTATTTGTGTCGGCCCTAGTTGAACAAGTCCGAAAGGCACGTTCGCTCCCATAAAGACGTGCCCATGATCCCCTGTTCCTATAAATGGATCAACATATTGTGTCAACGAAACAGTTTCTTCTTTTTGCTCCTGGCAAGAAAAAAGTAGAAACGAACTAATAAAGCATAAACCAATAATATGCTTGAAATTTTGGTACTGGATCAACCTGTAAGCTTTTTTAATCTTCATGTCTAATTTTTTTATCTATGTGATCGAATTCTGCCCGGTAAATTCTATTATTTCATTTATCAGAATCCCGTTGCTCCATTCTTTCTCCTGAGCTATAAATATACCAAAAAAAAAATAAGAAAGCTAATATCCAAAAAATCGGATGGCATATTACTTTCATCTTTAGTTTACTTCAATCCGAGTTGTCAGCCTTATATCTGTCGATGAGCCTCCTATCATTACAGTAAACGATCCCGGTTCCACTGTCTTTTCAAGTTTGTCGTCAATGATCGATAAATAGTCAGCAGTTAAGGTAAAAGACACAGTCTTTTCTTCATTAGGATCAAGATGTATACGCCTGAAATGTTTCAGTTGTTTAACAGGCTGCACGACCGAAGCTATATCATCTTTCAAGTATAACTGCACAACTTCGTCACCACTCAAGCTTCCTGTATTTTTTAAACTAAACAGAACTTCAAAACTATTTTTCCCCTTTTGTACTGTCTTGATATCCTTATATTCAAACCGGGTATAACTTAAGCCGTATCCAAACGAATAGAGAGGATCGGCTGACATTTCTACATAATTATGTCCCCGTGGATTTTTTTTGTTATAATAGACAGGAATTTGCCCTTCATGGCGGGGTACTGATATTGGCAATCTTCCTGCCGGATTGTAATCGCCAAAGAGAATATCAGCAATGGCTGTTCCCCCCTCTTGCCCCGGATACCAAGCCGTAAGTAGTGCATCGGCATGTTCATCCGCCCAGTTCATATTCAAGGGACGCCCCTGTATATATATTACAATCATCGGTTTACCTGTAGCTTTTACAGCTTTTAGCAAGTCTAATTGCTTACCTAATAAATCGAGAGTTGCCCGATCAAAGCCTTCGCCGCTCTCCATGTCGCTAAGAGTTTGGGTAGACGCTATGGCAGCGCCTGTTTCCAGATAGTCTGTTTTGAAATCACGCGCACTAGAACCGCCAACCACCAACACAGCAATATCGGAGCGTTTGGCGGCTTCCACCGCTTTGTCGATCTCAGCATGTAATGTATCACGAATAGAGCATCCTTTTACATATTCTATTTGAGAATCCGGTAATTTAGATTTAATTCCGTCAAGTACCGTTTTTATATCATTTCTCTCCTGTGGAGCAGTATAATCACCTAGCTGATTATAAGGATTATCAGCATTAGGCCCTATCACTGCAAGTTTTAATTTTTTGTCCAGTGGCAGTATGCTACCCTTGTTCTTTAATAATACGACCGACTCCCGGGCTACGCTACGGGCCAGAGCTATATGTTCCGGATTACGTACCGTTTTCCGAGCCAATGCCGGATCTACATATGGATTCTCGAATAACCCCATATCAAATTTCAGTTTCAATACGCGATATACGGCTGTATCTATTGTTGCAATATCCACTTTTCCGTTTTTCACAGCCTTCACTAATTCTGCAAAAGAATTGCCACCCAAGTCTACATCAACTCCGGCATTGATAGCTAATGCCGCGGCATCTTCAAGGCTTCCCGCCACATGATGATTTCCCATCAATCCGTCGATACTTATCAGGTCGGAAATTGTAAAACCTTTAAAGTTCCAATCATGATGCAACACATCTGTCAGCAGTTCTTTATTAGATGTGCAAGGAATCCCGTCGATAGAATTATATGCTGTCATAACAGACAATGCTCCGGCATCCATCGCGTCCTTAAACGGAGGCAAGAAAACCTCGAGCAATTCCCTCTTACCCACAATAGCTGAATTTCCATTATGCCCACCCTCAGGAATGCCATAAGCTATAAAGTGTTTCAATGTAGTAATAGTACTATACGGATCTTGTAATTTTCCACCTCCATTTCCCTTAGCGATAGCGGTTGCCAGCTGTGCACTCAATACATAGTCTTCTCCGAAGCTTTCTTCTACCCTCGACCAACGGGGATCACGGGAAATATCGATCACAGGTCCATAGCTTATATGTCCTCCCTGCATGCGGATTTCTTTTGAAATGATGGCTCCCATCTGTTCCAATAAATCCGTATTCCAAGTAGAAGCTTGTCCTATACCGGTAGGAAAAACAGTTGCACCTATAGCCATATGTCCATGAGGAGCTTCTTCAGCTATGAATACGGGGATTCCCAAGCGGGTTTCCTCCATTGCATAACGCTGCATAGCATTACCCGCTTCGGCCGCAAGTTGGGGATTTAGCCCGTTGGTTAAGGTCTTTTTAGTCCATGGGTCTGCCCGGTATACAGCCCAAAACATTCCTATATGCTGTGTTTTTATCAGTTCTTCAAATTTAAGGGAATGATTTATCTTATTCCCTGATTTTTCGTACATTTCCCATCCCAATGGACAACGTAATTGACCGATCTTTTCATCCAATGTCATCATGGATAATAAATTGATAGTCCGCTCTTTACTGCTCAACCTGGGATTCTTGTACGACCGTTTTTCCTGAGCAAATATACTCGCCGTGGATATCCATATAAATATTGCTATTACCCAGAAATGTTTTTTATTCATATCCCAATTCTTAACTATCATTATATTTCTAATGTACGACCACCTCATCGATGAAGAACCAAGCCGGATGTCCAATGCCATAATGCCACGGAGGGCAATCTCCTATTCCTTTTATAAAGACTTTAATATACCGGGCATGAACAGGCTGATTTGAGACCACTTTCCCTTCGAAAAACTTAACAGCCAAATCCCGGTCTTCATGGAATTCAAATGAACCCATATCAGTAAAAGTATTATTATCCGACGAGGTGGAATAACTGATTTTCGCAGGCAATAATATCCAAGCACCCAATTGGTGAAGGACATCTGTTTCGACGCTACGGAACGATTTTTCCTCACCAAGGTCTATGATAAATCCGGCATCTGTTCCTTCCCAGCCTACCCAACTTTCAACATACGTTGTTCCTCCAAAAAGTCCATCAGTCAATGCGCTTTCGCCCAGCGTTTTATATTTTTCAGCAGGTGGAATTATCCAGGTTATTTTAGCTCCTTTTGCTATGTTCTTCGTTTCTCCTGGAAGAAAACGTTTCAGATATATATCGCAATATTCTGATGGAGGATTTCCTCTTTCAGTCAATGCCCTTACATCATATTCGGATGTTCTTTCCTTGAACAGGGCTACTTTAGCTATAAGGTCATCCCTGTTACTATCGGGCAAAGTCCGCGCAATCTCCAATTCCGAATACTGCAAAGGAAGACGTGATAGCCGCACTCTTTTTAATAAGGCTTCATCATCTCTTACTGCATTCTCGGCCTTATCGAATAATTCGTTGTATGTCTTCAACAGATAAGGGCTCAACATACCATTTTTATGCGAAATAGGTGAGTCATATATCCACAGAGGGATATGGCTTCCTAAAAGCGCACCTTCCATGATCTTTTGGTATTGATATAAAAACGGAGCAGCTTTACCATAATAACCATTCATAAATGATAACATCAATGAATCAGTATCCAACTCGGGATTCCACATCAGTTTAGCCAGCATATAAGCTCTCATTTCCGAAAAATCGGTACCCTTCACACCATTGACCTGTTCATAAATCATGGTGGCATTGTTCTTTTTAAATTCTTGTATATTTTTTTGCAAAATATGGAAATTAGGGAATGGAGATACCATATTATCAAAGTTAATACCATAATCCCAGACAAATATATTATTGGATATCTTACCCCATCCTACCAATGCTTTCATAAAGTCATGCCCTGACTCATTGTCCGTAATAGGTACTTCACGTTTGCAATCTATATCGCATAACATGATATTTACATTCGGTAACGGTTTTACATGTTTGGGCGGCTGTACACTGTATAGGTAAGCTAACGTAGAAAACTCTTTATCAGGAAAACGTTCCGCCAGTTTATTCATAAAACGGATAAGACTTCCGGAAGGAGAGCCTTCATATTCATCCACAGCCTTACATTGAGGGCAGGTACAATATGTATCATTTCCGTCATTTTGGCTTATTGATACCATTTTAGACCCGGGGTTCACTTTAAAGATGGAATCAATTTTCCCCGCAACTACTTCAAATAATTCCGGATTAGTCAAACACCATTGGCTATGCTCTCCAGGCTGCCTCTTTCCGTTAATGAAAGAATAATATTCCGGATGAGTTTTTCCATAAACGGCCGACGGAAGAATCCTGTTAAATGAATGTACCCACAAATTAGAAGCAAACATTTCTTTAGGATCTTCTAAACGAAACCAAACCTTATAGACAGGATCTTCGTTTCCATAACTAGTTGTCTGCCGATGCCGGAAAGCGGGATTATCTATCCGGTTTAAGCCTGCCGGAACAACAATATTTTTCCGTTCATTTAAGGTATAAATATCTTTTGCATAATAATGAACACCAAAATAATCTTCCAGCAAACTCACTACTCCATATATAGATCCTTTACCGTCATTGCTGATTATACGTATATAAGGATCGTTGGTTGATAAATAAAAACCATCTTCCTCGATTCGATTGAGATCAACACCCGAAACAGGTAACTGAAACGATCCGATTAAAATATCTCCCGGTTTAAAGCGGCTTTCTTTACCTAATACCTCTATTGTTGCACCACTTATACGTTTAGTAAAGTCTTGCAAAAGAAAAGCCGCTTTAAGATCTGTGCTGTCTTGCTTATCAACAATAATACGTGACTTGGGAATCCCGTTTTTAACAATGTTTATTTGTCCATTACAGAACAATGGACAAATACAGGTAAGTAATATATATATATAAGATTTCATCGTATTATTTTAAAAGTCTAATTTTTATATAATTGAATTCTGCTTGGTAAACTCTATTATTTCTTTTATGTATCCAAATGCCAGACCAACAACAGTATCGGCACACCCATAGTATACAGCAACATGCCCTGTTTCAGGATTATGCAACACAGCGCAAGGAAATACAACATTAGGCACATCCCCCTGCAATTCATAAGGGGCTGCCGGAGCCAGAAGATAAGGACGAGTACGGTATAATACTTTAGCTGGATTTTCCTTATCTAAAATAGCCGCCCCCATAGAGTAGCGGAAACCGTTGCAAGTTGTAATAACCCCATGATAAAACATCAACCAACCTTCTTCTGTCAGGATAGGCACTGAGCCTGCCCCTATCTTTGTGCATTGCCATGCCGATTCGGGGAAAGGAGTGACTTTCATCACGCAACGATGTTCCCCCCAATATTTCATATCAGGACTATAGCTGATATAAATATCACCGAATGGAGTATGCCCATTATCACTCGGACGGCTCAACATGGCATACTTCCCATCTATTTTCTGAGGAAACAATACTCCATTACGATTGAAAGGCAGAAAAGCATTTTCACATTGAAAAAATTCCTTAAAATCAAATGTATATGCGATACCGATAGTAGGCCCGTGGTAACCGTTACACCAAGTAACCCAATAACGGTCTTCAATCCAGGTCACCCGTGGATCATATTTATATTCGGAATCTATCATTTCAGTATTTCCGGCTTTGAATTGGATTGGTTCATGGTTAATATCCCAATTAATACCATCTTTACTAAAACCGGCAAAAATATTCATCTGCACAGACTTGTTGTCACAGCGAAAAACGCCAGCAAATCCATCTTCGAAGGGAACTACAGCACTATTGAAAATACTATTCGATGTCGGAATATGATATCGGTCGATTATAGGATTTTTTGAATAACGCCACATAACATCGTTACTTCCGACAGGGCGATTTTCCCAAGGTATTTGTTTCATTTGATATTGTTGTTTATATTTGTTTTATTTCAATATTAATTACATTTGCTTTTTATTATCATAAGTAAAAGGCACAAAATAGGTTATCAGGAAAGCCGGGATAGTGGCAAACAGTACAAAAAGAAAGAAGCTCTTATACCCAATAGCATCACTGATAAATCCACTGAGCATGCCGGGAAGCATAACTCCAAGATTCATTATACCGGTAGCAAAAGCATAATGTGCCATCTGGTATTTGCCGGGAGCAATTTGTTGCATCATAAAAAGAGTAAGACCGACAAAACCGAAACCATAGCCAAAATACTCAAAAGCGATTCCCGAAGCTATCAACCAACCTTCAGATGGCTGGAATATTGCTAGTAACAGATAGATTGCAAAAGGGATATTGAATGTACAGCAAAGAGGAAATAATGCTTTCTTCAACCCGATCCGTGCTATAAAGTAACCTGACAGAAGAGACCCCAATATAAAGGCTATCGCGCCGAATGTTCCATAATACAATCCTATTTCTTGTTCTGTCAGCCCCAATCCTTGCTCTGCAATAGGCGCTTTCAGGAATAGAGGAACAATTTTCATAACAAACCCTTCGGCGAAACGATAAAGGATTATAAAACAAATATACCAGATAATATATTTTTTGGCGAAAAAACTACGGATTACTTCCCACAGCTCTTTCATTCCATCACCGAAAGAGTGCGCCTCGCCCGAAGCTGTACCTCCAGTAGGCAACACTTTAATATGATAAATGCCTAAAAGGAACATAATTACTCCACACAGTCCCATAATGCTCATCCAAGCATTGGCTGTACCAAAATGCCCTATCAGGTAACCGGCAAGCCATACCAATCCTCCGGAAGCTACAACTTTCGCCAGATTGTAAAAAGCACCCTGCCAGCCAATCCATTTAGCTTGCTTTTCTTTATCCAACTCCTGCATATAGACCCCATCGGTTGCAATATCGTGAGTAGCACCGCTAAAAGCTATAATAAACAGGACAGCTATAGCTATTGCAAAAAAATGCGGCATCTGTAATGCCAATGCTACCAGCCCAAAACAGATACCCGTGACAATCTGAGTAAGCACAACGAAAAACTTCTTTGTTTTGAACATTCCCAGAAACGGGCTCCATAAAGGCTTTAATGTCCAGGGAAGCATAATCAACGACGTCCAAAAAGCAATTTGTGCATCGGATATTCCCATTCCTTTGAACATCAGAACTGAAACCATATTCAGGACTACGAATGGTAATCCCATGGCAAAATAGACCGACGGAACCCATCGGATTGGAGAAATCTGTTGTGGTGTATTGTTTTTCATACTATGGCTCAATATAAGAATAATATTTATTTTTTTATTAGTACATGACAAAAATATTTATATAAGTAAAGATTTCTTTATATTGCCCTTATTACAGGACGTACTCCTTTAGGGAGTATCCACACGTAGGCGTTACCATACGCTATATTATATCAGGCTATCAACCTGTCGTTTCCACCAATGCCCCGAGGGGAGTGTATAAATTAACCCAAGGCAACGCCTTAGGTAGAGGAATCCAACGCCAAAGTGTCCTTACAGGACAACATAATAAGCATATTATACGAATATATATTTTTTTGTTTTGTATTCAGAGATTATAGTTAAAAAGAGAGCGGCAATAACCCGCCGCTCTCAAATAATCAATTACCTCATTTTCTAATACCTAATATCAAGATTGATTATTACTGTTGATCGAAACGAATATTATTTTCCCATCGTTGTATGATATGCGATCCGGCTACAGCGTTATTTCCTTTACCGGTAATATCGGTAAAGGTATTGCCGCTACCTTCGTTCATAGGCCAATAACCGATAAGATCAGAGTTAGTAGGATCTACTTCATAATACATGTTGTTTTTAATCTGGCTCGGAGTACGGGCTACTTTCCAGAAACGTACCTGACTCATGGCGCACTGGTCGGGAAAATAGGTTGCTCCACTCCCAATCATTGTAAGCGTCTGGAATTCCACTGTTCCGCCAGGACCTTGAGGAGCCGGAGGGTTGAATTTGATATTCAATTCGCCATCACGATAAATAGAAAACGTAGTACCATCATACACAAAAGCCCAGTGGTACCATCTATTGGCAACCAGATCTCGCTCTGTCTGTACCTGTCCTCCAAGTGTTTTTGCCTGTAAATAGTTGTATGGGGCGTTAGCGTCTCCAAAACGGATATAAACCTCTGTCAATCCGTCGCCCCAGTTATCGAATATAGCCTGATTGTTTTTACTGTAAGCCGACATGCGTACCCAAGCCTCTATCGTCCACTCTTTCGTGCGGATATCCCAGTCCTGGTCAGGATGTACCTTGACCCCTTCGCTATTATAGCCTTTCATTACGGGTACAGAAACAATCAAAGGCTTGGCTATCAGATAAAGAAGCTGCGATTGGGTAGCCGATTGGATAATTTCGCCTTTTATTACATTCTTGAGAACTACAGGTAAAGCGTAAAGTTTACCCTGTGTATCGAAGTTTTCGATATGCACCTTGTAGGTAGCGCTTATATCTCCGGCAGGGATGGTTACCGAGGCGTCTGCCGACATCGAAAAATGCCCGGAGGGAACCAATACATATTCAGTACTGTTTTTTACATTATAATCCTCTATTAATCTTGTGTCAAGCCCTATAGATACCGTCACATCATAATCCACCTGCTTGGCCAACCTAACAACGACATTGACATCGGCTCCAGCGACTTCCATCGCAACATTGACAGCTTTAGCCGATGTTGCTTCCGCTATATAAACGCTGTTATCCTTTATGTCGTATTCCGCGTTATTACAGCCGGTAAATAATATTATTCCCAATAAAGCGGTTATTATACTTAGAAATTTATATTTGCTCTTCATATCTGTTTTATTTTTAATTAGTCAAGATTATTTTTCCCGGCTTTCATTATATACCTGATACAGATTGGTTATGCCTCGCCGCAAAAAATAATATTCAGGCGAACCATTGTAATCTCCTTTGCCCTGATTGTAATCGAAAGTAGGACGATAGATGCCAAAACCGCCAATTTGTTGTACGACTCCTGCGTGCGCTCCACTGGTAGGGGCATACACAAACGACGACTGCACCAATATCCCTCCGCCGGAACTTGCATACGACTCGAAATTTTCGGTCACAATACAACGACGTACTATTTCTTCCTTAGTAATAAGCCCCTGAGCAATCCAATTGGTCATTTTATTAATGGTTCCGGTAACACGGTTAGTCAGCGCCGAGGTAGTAGCGGAACCGTATGCCTGGTGTACGAAATAATCCACATAATAAGTAAGCCAATCTGGGTACTTGATGTTGGTTTCAATGAAGATAGCAGTCGCAAAAGAAACGGATTTGCAGCTCAAAACTACTCTTTATTAAACCGGATAGCTTTAAACCTGTTGAAAAACGACAAAATAACAAAAGTTG
>NZ_BAAHWU010000047.1:0-22258 GCF_054601275.1 Dysgonomonas reticulitermitis
TAAGGAAGAATTGTGTAATAATTAGATGGAGACAACGTTAATCCTCATTGATGTCCAATATAACCTTTCAGGTAGAACTACTAATTTGTGTTTATGTTAACCGGTGAAGATATTTATTTTTTAACTAATGGATTAATTTACTTATCATGAAAAACGATCTGAAATTAAAAAACGATCTGATTAATTCCTTATGTAAAGTCCATGCTTGGAAAAAAGCTGTGTATGCTTTACGAATAATCACGAGCATTTCCGTTTTGACACTTTTGCAACCTATATCATTTGACTTATTTGCCCAATCCGGCGGTTCGAACCATAATGAAATTCTTCAACATGAATTTGTCGTTAGCGGGACTGTTCGCGATTCAGATGGTCCATTGCCTGGTGTAAGCGTTGTCATTAAGGGAACTCAACAGGGTACAATGGCTGATATTGACGGAAAATTTGCCATTACGGTACCTGGCAAGGAATCTGTATTGCAATTTTCAATGATAGGATATAATCCTAAGGAAGTCATCGTTGGTGATCAAAAAATACTGAATATCATTTTATCCGAAAACACCATAAAACTGGATGAGCTTGTGGTAGTTGGTTATGGTACACAAAAAAAGCAGACCGTAGTAGGCGCTATCTCGCAAATAAAATCGGATGATTTGATGCGTACGGGGGGCGTTACGAGCATTTCCAATGCGCTTACTGGCTTGGTTCCAGGCCTTGCAACCTTGGACTATTCAGGGAAGCCAGGTTCTGATGCTGCGGAGATTATTATCCGAAGCAAATCGACATGGAATGGTTCGGAACCGTTGATTTTAGTTGACGGTGTGGAACGCAATATGAATGATATCGATATCAACGAAGTGGAGAATATATCTGTTCTCAAGGATGCTTCTGCTACAGCAGTATTCGGCGTAAGAGGCGGTAATGGCGTTATACTTGTTACTACGAAACGTGGTAAGGAAAGTAAGCCTGTTCTCTCTGTATCGGCTAATATAACCGCCAAGGGACTCTCAAAGGTTCCTCGATATCTCAACTCATACGATGCGCTATGGCTTCGTAATCAGGCAATTGAAAACCAGCTTGGGATTAGTTCGGCTAGCAACTGGTCAGATATAACTCCCATAGAAGCACTTCGCAAATATCGCGACCACACTGATCCAGAGATTTATCCGGATGTTGATTGGCAGAGCGAGATGCTTCGTCAGTATACTTGGTCGCAACGTTACAACATAGACATGCGAGGAGGCACAAGCTTTGTTAAATATTATGCTTCATTAACCTATACATACGATGGTGACATACTCAAAGGCCAGGATTTTGGACAGAAATATATTCCAAAAAATGACTATTCACGTTACAATTTCCGCCTTAATCTGGACTTTCAACCTACAGCCACGACTACTTTTGGGGTTGACTTCGATGGGGCGCAGGGTATTGAGCATACTACTAACTGTACAGCAGCTTATCTTTGGCCCGGGATTTATGGTAAAGGGCCCGACCTGTTTCCTGTGCGCTATTCGGATGGCGTGTTTGCCAACAATATTGCTGGCTACAACCCGTACAATCCGGTGGAATACTACAATTTTAGTGGATATTCAACGGAAACACGTACAGACATGAATGCTAAATTTACCTTGAACCAAAAACTTAATTTTATAACGAAAGGCCTTTCGTTTAATGGATTAGCAAATTTCCGTAATTATTATATCAGTGATGGCCCCAAAATCGGTGATAGCAGGCCAGTCACTAAGTATATCGACTGGCGTACAAGAGAAGTTACTATAAATACTCCTTCCACCGGAGACAAAACAGGCTTTGATTATGTCCCTGTTCCACCATGGATATCTATCGAAGAAATCAAATCCTCCGGCAGTACTGTACAGCTCTACAAAGACTTGATGTACCAGTTCAGCCTGAATTATTCCCGCGAGTTCGGTAGTCACAAAATTGGAGCAATGGGGGTATTCAAGCGTACCGACAATGCTATGGGACAGGCATTTTCTACATACCGTGAAGAATGGGCAGGCCGTGCTACATACGACTATCTTGGGCGGTATCTGTTTGAAGGAAATGTCGGCTACAATGGTTCAGAAAAGTTTATCAAAGGCAAAAAGTTCGGTTTCTTTCCGGCTGCTGCTTTGGGCTGGGTGGTAAGTGAAGAACCTTTTTTTACAAAACTGAACCTTAGCGAATATGTCAATCTTTTTAAACTGCGTTATTCTTGGGGGAAAGTCGGAAGCGATAATAATATTCCTCGTTGGCTCTACGTTACACAATGGAGCAGCGTTGCTAATAGCGCATCGTTGGGAACACCTATTCAGAGCAATTCGTTCTACCCCGGTTACAAGATAACGACAATAGGTAATCCGGATGCCCGCTGGGAAACGGCTATCAAAAACGATATGGCTGTTGAAACCGCTTTTTTGAATAATCGTCTTACTGCAACGCTCGATTATTATTGGGGACGCCGTTATGATATCTTTATGACCGCCGCTCAACGCAATATTCCCGATTGGTTCGGCGCCAATCCCGTTCCTACCAATTTAGGGCGTACATCAGAAAAAGGATGGGAATTGGAGGCTCGTTGGAATGCAACTATAGGCCCGGACTTCAAATACAATTTGACGGCTATGTATTCCAACTCTCAAGACAAAATTGAATATATAGAGGATCCAGAATTTACTCCAGCATATCAGAAGCTGGCAGGCTTTCCTATTGGACAGCAATACGCTTATATTGATAAGGGTCCTATATCCAGTTGGGATGAGATGTATACCGGTGTTAAAGGGATAAATGAACCGGGTAATTATATTCCCGGTATGTTACAACTTGTGGACTATAACGGCGATGGGGTCATTGATGAAAATGACAGGGTTCCTTATGGCTACTCCAACCATCCGAACCATACAATAAACTTTATCATAGGCGCTGAATGGAAAGGTTTCAGTTTTATGCTACAGTTCTATGGCGTTACAGGCATCACTTTAGCTCAAAGCGCCTATGAATTTTCTGGGCCTGCTTACTATTCGGTAGTAGATCGCAATATTGTAAATGACTTTTGGTTGCCACAACTCAACCCGGACGGAAGGTATCATGCACCTGTTTATAAATTAGGTGGAGATGTGGGAAATTCCGGTACCTATCACATGGTAGACGGAACCATGTGGCGGCTTAAAAATGCAGAGATTGCCTACCGTTTCTCCAATTCTTTCCTTAAGAAATTTGGTATTGAAAGCATGCGCATATTCTTAAATGGAAATAACCTTTGGCTCTACTCACATCTGAATGAAGACAGAGAGACAGGCGGAACACGCGACAACGATAATGTACAAAAGTATCCTATGTCGAAAAGGTTCAATATGGGTGTTAAAATTGAGTTCTAATCACAGTTAAATAGAAACGATCATGAAAATAATAAAATTTCTGTTCATCATTGCATCTCTGTTCTCTGTAGCCAGTTGCGAGGATTATCTCGAAAAGACCCCAAGCTCGGATATCAGCGATGCACAAGTATTCGGTTCTTATCGTAACTTTCAAGGTTATCTCGACGTGCTCTATGGCGACGGACTGATCGTCTACCATGTGCAAGCTTATACCTCGTCTTTCGATTTTGCAGACGATGTAGACTGTAACCAGTCTTATCCATCAGGATATGTCATTCCGCACGGAAACTATATGTGGATACATTCTAATCTAGATCAGAATCCATTTGTAACAACAGATAAATCTGCTCATTTCGGATTGTGGGATCAAGGATGGACCAATATTCGCACTTGTAACTATGGGCTGGCGAATTTGGATATGTTGACGAATGCCTCGCAGGAAGAACACGATAAACTTAAAGGGCAAATGTTCTTCTTTCGTGCATGGAACCACTTCGAAATTGCCAAATATTGGGGTGGATTACCTTATATTTCAGACATATTAAACCCCGATTCGGATATGAAACTTCCACGCCTTAGCTATAAGGAAACATTGATGAAAATAGTGGACGATCTGACGAAAGCGGCCGAGTTGCTTCCCGAAGCATGGGAAGATCCTGCTGTTAATAGGGGACGTGTAACAAAAGGCGCTGCGCTTGCGCTCAAATCGAGAGCATTGCTCTATGCTGCAAGCCCGTTAACGACCAAATTAGAAACCGGAAATGCCACATATGACATCGAACTTTGCAAACAGGCTGCACAAACGGCTTACGAAGTAATTAAATTAGCAAATAAAGGTATTTACAAACTTGTTCCATGGAGCGACTATTCTTACCAGTTCGCCGATTGTCGCCCGCGTGCTACAACATTAACAGTCTATACAGATGAGACTATATTTGCCAAGATTAAACCTGCGAGTACTACTGGTAATTATCAATTCAATAACTTCGGTGTTGGGCGTCTTCATAACAGTGGGCGTTTTGGTGGTAATTCTGTAGTGACTTCACCCACAGCAAACTTCGTTAATCTCTACGAAACTGCTACCGGTTACACCATCGCTGATGCTCCGGCAGGAGATTACAATCCGCTTATCCCTTGGGCAAAGCGCGATCCGAGGCTTTGGAAAACTATTTTGGTAGATGGCGTAAAGTGGGTGAGTAGTCCGGCTACTAATTTTCCAGAGGCTCAATGTTACATACAACTCTATACCAATGTAGGCGGCAGTACTGAGACTGGTCTTGACAGAAATACCCAGTCCAAAACTGGTTACCTGATTCGCAAATATATTCCTTTCAAGGCTAATAACAAAGAAAATGGTACCGGTGGTACGGAGTACCAAAACTTCCGTTTCAATTGTCCCTATATTCGCCTTGCCGAGATGTATCTTAACTTCGCTGAAGCTGTTAACGAGACTTATGGTCCTACAGTATCACCAACGGATTTTAGCGCCGATGGAATGACTGCGCTTGATGCCATTAATACTTTACGGCGTAGAGTAAAACTTCCGGTTAGTGAAGACTTGAAGGTTGCCGAGCAGATTTATGGCGATGAATCATTGCCTGATGTGAAATCTCAGTACTATATTAGTAAAGAAATCTTCAGGGATCGCATACGTAATGAACGTAGCGTGGAGTTAGCTTATGAAGGACAGCGGTTTGTTGACCTTCGCCGCTGGTATTTATCTCATTTGCCAGAGTACAAGCGCCGTTACGAACACCAGTTCAATAAAGAGCATACGGTTTGTAATACGGTATTGCTTTTTGAAGGACAATTTGAAGAGGGAAAACATTACTGGTTCCCGTTCAAAAGATCGCTAGTCAATCAATACGAGGCTTTCAAACAAAATCCAGGATGGTAATATGCAAAAAAGAATAATCATGAAGAAACATATTGTAACCACAATTATACTTATTATGCTGGTATTGCCCGTTATGCAGTCGGCCGCTCAGCAGAAAGATAAAAAGGTTGATAAAATATCGGCTAAAGTGGCCAATGCATCGAATGTACCCATAGTGGGTGCTACCATAACTGCCATGGAAGGGCGTTATGTTGTACAGAGCGACCGTTCCGGTTCGTTCAATATATTGAGCCAAACCTACGATTCTATTTTTGTTGAAGCTCCAGGCTATATTTCTCGGTCAATAATGGTTCCTGACCTTATGGCTATGCAGGGAATTGTTGTACTCCAGTCCGAAAATTACATGGATAGCAAAAGTGATCAAGTAAATGTCGCTTTTGGAATACAATCCAAACGCCGCATTGTAGGAGCAGTATCCAATATTCGTATGGATGATTACAAAGATATCTACAACGACCGAAATTTTTGGACGTTGGTCAATGCCAACAGTTTGGGCAACTTTTCTGCTACAGACGTGCGCGGTGGTGGCAGCGTCATCCTTATCGACGGTTTAGTACGCAATTCGCAAGGTTCGATTGTGAACTTGAGTGATATGCTCAATGCTGACGAAATAGAAGAGGTATCCATACTCAAAGATGCCACATCTAAAATGCTCTACGGTTCGTTGGCAGACAAAGGGATCATTATGATCAAGACGCGCCGAGGCGAAGCCTATAAACGCAAAATGAACTTCACCGTTGAAACCGGATTTGGAGCGCCTATCAGTTATCCGAACTACCTTAAGGCTGCTGACTATATGATACTTTACAACGAAGCACTTGTAAATGATGGCCAAGTTCTCAAGTACTCATACGAGGATATAGAGAATATGCGTAAAGGTGTTGACCCTATTGCATATCCTGATGTAGATTACTACCGTAAAAACGAATTCCTCAATTCATATAAACCCCAACAGCGGTTTCAGGGTGAGTTTATCGGTGGTAATTCAATAGCAAAATATTATCTCAACCTGGGTTATATAAATACTCAGTCGTTGCTTAAGCAAGGAGAGGGAAGCAAACAATCAACCAATCGCTTCAATGTGCATGGCGCTGTGGATATTCAGGTAACAGACTTTATCAAGGTTACTCTTGACGGTATGGCCATTTTCAACGCAAATCACGGACCTCACTGGAAAACGAAGAATTTCTGGAATCTGACAACTTCGGAACGCATTAACGCTTATCCGTTGTTGATTCCTATTGACCGTATCCGTCCAGAAGATGCCGCAATTGTGGAAGAAGCCCGTAACCAGCGTTCGATAATCAATGGTGCTTACCTTGTAGGTGGGTTTTTGGGCTTTACGCAAAACAATCATCAGAATATTTATGGCGATCTCAATTTGGGTGGCTACGAAAATACAATGGATAGGTTGATGAATGTCAATATAGGCATTAACGTAGATCTAAAAAGTATTATCAATGGATTAAGTTACCGCACTTATTTCGGTACCGACCATTATAATAAATATACCTCTTCGCAGCAGAATGAATATGCTGTTTATATACCTGAAGTACAAAGCGATGGGAGTATCAAAATCACCAAGGAAGGCCATAATAACTTCGTAGGTAAACAAAATATGACCGGTGTTAGCTTCAGCCGGCGCTATGGTTGGACAAATACCCTCGCTTATGGCCATACTTTTGCCGAGAATCACGATTTGAATGTTGATATTAACTCCATTTATTATATTTATAAGGAGAGTAATGCAGCATACTCTGACCGTAATATGAATTTTGGCTTACGAGCCAATTATATGTATAACAAGCGCTATGTTGCCGAATACAGTTCAGCTTACATTGGTTCCTCTTATTTAAAAGCCGGTAACCGCTGGGGGTATGCTCAGGCTTTAGGGGCTGCATGGATTGCGACCGAAGAGGATTTCTTAAAAGGTATACGTGGCTTAGACTACCTTAAATTAAAGGCAAGTTGGGGTAATACCAAGAGCGACCGCGGCGATGGCTATGCGAACTATCATCTTTTTGAAAATACCTATTCCCTTGGTATAGCATACGGTTATGGAGATGGTGCCAATTCTAACAATCTGATGAATATCAGCAGTGGCAATCCCGACCTTTCGTTTACTCAATGCAATGAATTTAATGTTGGTTTCGAAACTTCGTTGATCAAACGTAAATTCTTTATCGAAGCTAATTATTTCAATAATTTGCGTTACGGTATTGTGCAACACCTTACCAGTTCTTATCCAGCTTATCTGGGTGGCGGTAATTTCACTTCTTCGGAGAATTATGGACGCCGGCGAGAACAAGGATTTGAGATAGGGATTAATCTCCGACAGAAAATCGGTCAACTTACATTTGACTTGGGATTGAATGCGATATATTGCTCTCCAAAGATACTTCGTATCGATGAGGAGAATTACGGTACCGGCATGGATTATCGCCAGAGTGCAGGCAAATCATACTGGTCGGTATGGGGATTGCAGGCCGATGGGCTTTATACACAAGCTGATATTGACAAAATCAACGACCCCAATGCTGATGTTGTACGCCCGGGATATGGTATTGTGCGTGCAGGCGACATCAAATACCTCGACTTGAATAATGACGGGAAAGTGAATGAAAGTGATATGACGGTGATCGGTTCATCGCATGCTACTTCTGCTTATTCATTTACATTGAATGCCTCGTGGCGTAACTTCAATCTTTGGGCCTGTTTTGATGCTCAACTCGGGCGCAAAACCATTGATGGCAGTAACAACGTAAACGATTATTATTGGATTAATGGAGAGAAGAAATACCCTGCTCACATTCTGGATCGTTGGACAAGCGAAAATCCAGATGTCAATGCTGCTTATCCACGTTTGACTGTGAGCGAAACAGGAAATAACTACCGGAATTCGACTTTCTGGGTGAACGACAAAAGCTATTTTTCAATGCAAGCAGTCCAACTCACTTATTCTTTCGGCAAACATATTGCCAGTGCTTTGGCTGCGAAAAAACTTATGGTTTTTCTTCGTGCCAATGACCTCTTGAAAGTTGGCCCAAATGCAGATGTGTTACGGCTCAATGTAGGTTCAGAACCGCAAATGAGATGGTATTACATAGGTGTTAAAGCACAATTCTAAGAGTTTATTGTAAAATATACAAAGCAAATAATTATAATTCAATAATTTACAAAATTATGAATAAATGAAAAAGAGTATAATAAAAATAGCATTGATCCTTTCGGGGGTATTTATGTTGGGATGCGATAATTTCCTTGACCCCGATATAGATAATACATATGTTGAAGAAGATGTACTCCAAAGAGCAAAATATGCAGAAGGCATTTTGCTAAACGCATACAGTAGCCTTCCGGATGGCTTGGCTTTGAACGATGTAGCCAGCGACGATGCCGTAAGTAATCAAACAACCGGAGGCTCAGGCAATTTCCGTAAGGCGGCTACAGGTGAATGGTCGGCATCTTTCAATCCTTTTTCTCAATGGAGCTATTATACGGCTATTGGCTATTTGAATTTCTTTTTAGATGAGATTGTAAACCAGACAATGTGGTCGCCTACTGACTCATTGAAGCAAGTAAATTTCCGCCGCAGGCTCAAAGGTGAAGCCCATGGTCTGAGGGCATATTACTATAGTCAGTTACTGAAAAGCCATGCCGGCATAGGCGCTTCATCCGGTACGTTACTGGGTGTACCTATGGTACTCTCATCTGATCGTACTATCCTACCTCGCGCCTCATTCGATGAATGTATAAGCCAGATACTTTCCGACATTCAGTTTGCTGTTGATTCATTGCCCGATCTTTATGTGGAAGCTCCTGTTAATGATCTGGGAAAAGCAGATATGGATGCTGTCTATGGACCTAATTTTAAAAACCGGATGTGTGGTAGAATAGCTAAAATGATTAAAGCCCGTGTGTTGTTGCAGGCTGCTAGTCCTGCTTTCAATCCAACGGATGACCCTGACAAATGGGCTGCAGCAGCGGATGCCGCTGCAAATGTAATAGATGCTTTCGGAGGTGTTTCCGCATTAGCGGCTACGCGATTGGATTTTTATCTGAATACGAATAGTTCAGATCATCTTTGGCGTAGAGATATTGCGAATATTCGCGGTTGGGAAGTAAGCAATTTTCCTCCTTCGCAAAATGGGAATGGAGCGACCAATCCATCACAAAACCTGATTGATGCCTTTCCGGGCGCAAACGGCTATCCCATCAGCATTTCTACTTCTGGATATAACGAGGTTAGTCCTTATACGAACCGCGACCCACGCCTTACGAAGTGGATTATTCGTAATGGGACTACTTTCAAAGGCGTTGCGATATACACGATTGACGGCCCGATAGATGGTATAGGAAAGGCATCCGAACGCTCGACTCGTTCCGGCTATTATTTACTCAAGCATATGAATCCAAATGTTTCGCTGGTTTCAGGTTCGGAAGTCAACCAGCAACATGCAGTTAATCTGATGCGCTACACCGAAGCATATTTGATTTATGCTGAAGCTGCTAATCGTGCATGGGGTCCAGATGGTAAAGGCAGCCATGATTATTCGGCAAGGGATATTATTTCAAGGCTTCGCTCTACAGCCGGTATTACCGACAGCGACCCTTATTTGGCTTCTCTGACAAGCAAATCTGATTTTGAGATGCTCGTGCGTAATGAGCGCCGTTTAGAGCTATGTTTTGAAAATTCACGTTTTTGGGATATACGTCGTTGGAGAGATTTGACAACAATGAAAGCCGAAGTCAAAGGTACAGATGGTGTTACCTCTTTTGTGGTAGAACATCGTCCTTTTTCCGACTATATGATTTATGGTCCTATACCTGCAGATGAGGTACGCAAGGGGCTTGAACAGAATAAGGGGTGGTAACATCCAAAAAGAAAATAAAAATATGAAAAATATGAAAAATATGAAAAAGTTCAATTCCATTATTTTAATAGCGCTATCGGTAACGTTTTTCTCTTGTGAAAACGCTCCTATTAGCTTTGATGATTTTGAGAAGCAAACGATCTATTTTCCAATCCAATATCCAGTGCGTACCATTTCGCTAGGCAATGACTTGGTGGACAATTCTATTGATAAGGAACACAGATTCCATATAGGAGTATGTGTAGGTGGTTTTTATGAGAACAACGATCGTAATTGGGTGATCAATTATGAAGTTGACCCTTCGTTAGTGCCCGATGGCTATCTGATGCGTGATGGCGCTATACTGAAGGTACTTCCAGCCAATTATTATACGCTTAATCCTACAGGGAGTGTAACGATACCAAAAGGTTCGCTCAATGGGTTGATTAAAGTGCAGCTTACAGATGCTTTTTTCGAAGATCCGTTGGCTGTAACAGGCCAATATGTCATTCCGCTTCGGATAACCGATTCGTCTAATTCAGACAATATTTTGCACGGCAAGTTGACGGAAGGCGTGCCGACTCCTTCGGATGTTCATGATCCTGCCCAATGGGAAACGCTACCGATGGATTATACACTCTTTGGTGTAAAATATGTCAATCCGTACCATGGCAAGTGGCTTCGTAGAGGTAAATTGACTGTGCGTAACCAAAGTGGACAAATAGTGGATACGAAATATTACCATGGCCAGTATGTGGAACAAGACGAATTGGTTTCGCTTTCCACGGTTTCGCTCAAAGCCGTTATCTCTTCTATGAGTATCGATACAGAGACGTTTAACCTGAGATTTGAGATCAATGATAACGGAGAGATAGCTGTCAGTTCCGGTGCCGATTCTCCGATAGAGCTTACATACGGTACTGGATTATACAAGGAAAACGACGATACTTGGGGAGGGACTCCTGAAAAACCTACACCAAGAGATGCCATATACCTTGACTATTTTTACAAACGTACAGCAGGAGCTAATACGTTTACTTGCGAAGTATGCGATACATTGGTATTCCGCGATAGAGGCATTGCTTATGAAGATAAGCGTCCAACAATTGTAAAATAACTAATTATTAACATTTTACTAAATAAATGTATTAAATGGAAAAGGTGATCATATATACCTTATTAATGGCTTTGGTAATTGGATGCAAAGGAAACCCGGATTATCCTGAATTGGTAAATCCTCCTTTGGAAAATCAAGATCCGGATTTGAAGTTAGCCATTTATAATGATCCTGCCGGATTCCCCGGTGTACCACAATCCTCAATCTATGAGGTTACACTCATTCAGGATAGCCACCGTACCAAGGTTCCTGTTTTTCAGAATACTTGCCCTGTTTATGCGGCCGGTTATATGGATATGACTACTACAGATCGTGGCCCATTGGATATGTTTTCAGGACGGAGTATTAGTTGGATAAACTTTTCTTTTAACAAAGAAGTTACCGTTGAGGTAAAGGTGCTGGATCAAAATAAAGTGCCGGTCGATGCTTCCAACGTTAGGATATTGCCTACGCGTTACGGTATAACTCCTTCGGTAAAAAATAATATAATAACCTTCATCATAACTCAGCCCGGACAGTGTTCGGTTGAAATCGGTGCCAATGGTTACAAAAACGGCTTGATG
Organism: Dysgonomonas reticulitermitis; assembly: GCF_054601275.1. Lineage (NCBI taxonomy): Bacteria > Pseudomonadati > Bacteroidota > Bacteroidia > Bacteroidales > Dysgonomonadaceae > Dysgonomonas > Dysgonomonas reticulitermitis. Next base: position 11,808 of record NZ_BAAHWU010000047.1, read on the forward strand.
GTTTTTGCTAATCCGATGGAGGCCAATGTACCCGATTTGGCGCATGATGACAGCTATGCAGTTTTGGATCACGCAACTACAGCAAGTATGACTGGTATATCAGCCACCAAAACGGGTCTTTATTTCAAGGCTGGAGTTCATGATATTGGCGTATATGCAGTACCTGCAAATATCAAAAATATTTATCTCGAAGGAGGGGCTTGGGTTTATGGGGCCATTCATCTTTCAGGAACTCGTAGCAATACCGATGTAAAAATCTTTGGACGTGGCGTACTTTCGTCAGGACATTTGAAATACCGTGAAGCTTACTGTATAGGTACGCCTCAGGATGGTAGCACAGCTGCCAATCGAATTACTGTTGATGGGATCACCGTTGCTGACCCAAAATATTTCGCCATTAGGCTGATTGGTTCAAATAATACAGTTTCTTGGACAAAAGTCATTGGCGGTTGGGTTTACAATTGCGATGGTATCGCTGTTTTCGCCAATTCGACTGTTAAAAAATCATTCTGTTGGGCTAATGACGATAATATTAAAGTCTATCGTGACAATATTACTGTGGAAGATATGGTTCTTTGGCAATTGAACAATGGTGGCACTATTCAGATGGGGTGGGATGGAGCACAAGCAACCGGCGTAACGATCAAAAGAGTTGATTTGTTACATGCCGAATGGAATAACTCGGCTACCAACCGTGGAGTACTTAGTTTTGTGGGTAATCGCTATGCTAATGCTAATTCGAATTGCTGGCAAAAAAATTTGACCATAGAGGATCTGGTAACAGAAACTTTTGTGCGCTTAATCTGGCGTATTTCGCCCGAGCAAACCATTACAAATGTAATTACGCCTGCTATGGTCGATGGTTTGACAATGAAGAATTGGACAGTGTTGATGGATGAGGCGCAGAACTCCAAAAACTACATCGAAGGCGTTTCGAACGATTACGTGATGAAAAATTTTGTCTTCGACAATGTCAAGTTGAATGGTACGAAGTTGACTGGAGATAATTGGATGATACAAGGCAATTTTGAGGTCAAGAACTTGGAGACGCCGACTTTCAAATAAAATATAAAAATATTAATGATATGAAAAGGATTTTGAAATTATTTATCTTGAGTAGTTTGGCGCTATTCTATTCATGTGATAAGGACAATGCTGAGCAAGATTCATACGAAACTTCGTTTTCTGTGCCTACACAAGTATATAAAATCAATACTGCTGCAGAGGGCTATAGTATTACCGTCGAGGCTTCCGATGATGTTTCATGGAAGGCAGCAATATCTACAGAAAGCGGAAACGATTGGGTAACCCTTGTGTCGGCGTCTGGTAAGGGTAACGGTTCAGTGATCTTTGACCTCAAAACCAATGAAGGAAAAACGAGCCGTTCAATGGAGGTTACTTTTACGGCTTCTTCCAGTAGTTCATCGACTTCCATACCTCCACAGAAATGTATTATTTCCCAAATAGGTACAGATCCTGTTATCGAAATCTATCCTGTGGATGCAGAAACTGTTCCTACGTCAGCTAATCAGAACTACACCATTGATGTCACTTCAAATGTGGAATGGACGGCTTTGGTACAGATCACATCAGGCTCTGCAGGTTGGATTAGTATAACAGATCCCGCAGGAATTTCTGTTACGGGCGTAGGCCAGATTAAACTCAATATCCTTGAAAATACCAATGTGGAATCCCGCTTGGCAGTTGTTACTGTTGTTTCGACTGAAAATCCGGCGCTCAATAAAACTCTTACCATTACACAGGAAGGGATCATACCTTCAATCGTCATATCGCCTACTGGTACGGCTTCAGTCTCTGCAAGCGAAAAAAGTTCTTACAAAGTTACTACGGTAACTTCTAACGTGGAATGGATAGCTTCAGTCGATATAGCTTCTGGTGATGAAGCGAATTGGGTTACTATTGCATCTCCTACAGGTGCACATCTGAGCAATGGTGACATTCTCATTAATGTAAAGGTGAATGATGGCGCGGGCAAGCGAACAGCAGTTCTGCATATCAAATCAACAGCCTTTCCAACAGATGATGATCTTAACAAAACGCTCACTATTACCCAAATTAACGCCGACGCTATGCCTACTATATTTATAGCCGACTACACAGCTCTTACAACAGGACCAGCTATGATGAATATTTCACCTTCTTCTGTGGGAGCGCCTAAAGCAGCACAAGACTTGGCGGTCGACGTTACGTCCAACGCTACAGGTGCTACTATAAAGTTCAGTGAGTCGCTACATGCAGGCAACTACATGATCAATTCGATCACGTATGGTGCGAATCCGGCTATTCTTGTTAATGCCATTTTTACCACGGACAATGTGGGTACAGTTATTTTTGTGGAACGCTGGGATAAACATTTTAACTGTTTTGGTGGCAACTTTGTTGACCGTCCGGTTACCATTGACAATCTTGCCGATCTCAATATTTTGCGAACAGCTGTAAACGCAGGTAATAATTATGCAGGAATCATGTTCAAGCAGACGGTTGATATCGCATTGGCCGGTAATTGGGTTCCGATAGGTAATAACGCATCCGCACCTTTTGCAGGTATTTACGATGGTGACAACCATAAAATTACGAATTTATCTATTTCTTCGGGTACTATTGGAGCTCTTTTTGGAAATATTGGAGGTATCAATATCGATTCGGTAGCTGTGATTAAAAACCTGACCGTTGAAGGTTCGGGTGCTACTGCCGATGTTACGGGAAGTAGTGCAGCAACAGTTGCCGGTGTAACAGCAGTTGTTACAGCCAATACCTTGATTGATAATTGTATCAACCGCGCCAATATTACAGCTCCCGGAGCTAGTAATATTGGTGGCTTGGCAGGTACATGTACAGGGAATAATATTACGATCAAAGCAAGTAAAAACTACGGCAAGATACTTGGTGCAACTGGCAAAAACGGCGGGATAGCAGCGAACCTAACCTCTACGAGTTCCGAAAATATCGCTATCACAAGTTGTCATAATTACGGCGATATGGATATTGCATCAGCAGCTGCAAGCGTTACCGGCGGTATTGTGGGATGTGCTGTCTCTCCTGTTAACGCAGAGATCAAATGGTGCAGTAATCGAGGAAATATCACCATCAGCGTTAACTCTACTGCAGGTACAGGTGGCATTATAGGCACCCTTGTAGGTAATACTGTCGTTAGGGAATGTTTCAATTTAGGAAACATTATCTCCTTTACCAATACGGGAGGTATTTCGGGATTAATGAATAATACTGCAGCCATATACAATTGTTATAACAAGGGAAGTATTAGATATGGAACTTCTACTGCTGTCAATAACAGCGCAATAGCAGGAAATATGACCAACGCGAAAGCCAGGCCAGTAGAGTATTGTTATAATGTGGGTGAAGCTACTACGACTGGTACCGGTAATAAAAATTACGGTGGAATAGCTGCTGCAAATTCTCTAACTAACTATACCGATCTCACAGGCGTGAAAGAATGTTTCTATGAATTCGGCAAAGGTTATGCAGGAGGAATAGGTGGGAACAAGTATCCTCCGACTGATGTTGTTGGTCAAGCTGAAGGTAAAACCACTGCGGATATGCAAACAACTACTCCATATACAGCAAATTGGAGTACTTCTATCTGGCAGTTTACAGCCGGACAATATCCGACATTGAAAAATAATCCTGAATAGGATAATTATGCAAGGCAGAGAATGTGTCAAAAGTATATATATGTAACATTTTATTAGATATATAGCCTTTTGATACATCTTTGATTTTTTTGATAATATTAATGTTGGTTAAATCGTGAAGTCATTAATCTGGGATTCAGTGGAAATGCGCTATTAGATTACGAAATAGCCGAATTAATAGCTGAATGCGATACATTACTCTATATTTTAGATTTTATATCGAATGTGGATGTGAAGCAAATCACTGAAAAAGCAGGGAAATTTTATCGAATATTGCGTGATGTACATCCTAATACGCCGATTGTTTTTATTGAGAATCCAATATATCCTCATTCCAAATATAATTTGAACCTTCAGAAAACGATTCAGGAAAAGAATAAAGCCCTGAATATTGTTTTCGATGAATTGAAAGCAAAGAACGAGCAGCATATTTGGTTGATACATGCTGTCGGAATGACAGGATTGGATGAAGAAGCTACGGTCGATGGCATTCATTTTACCGATTTAGGATTTATACGATATGCCGATTTTTTATATCCCAAAATTCAAGAAATAATTGGAAAATAATAATAAAATAGTTTATAATTTCAATCTGCATAAGCAGGTGAAAAGATCAATAGTATGAAAAAAATTCTGATGATTTTTCTTATAGGATTGCCGCTTATAGGTATTGCCCAGCCTACCTCGTTAAGAGCACCTTATAACATAACGAAGGGGCGTGTGCTCTATACTATAGGTTACACACACCTCGATACACAATGGAACTGGGATTATCCTACCACTATCAATCAGTATATCAAGCGGACAATGACTGGAAATTTTGCTTTGTTTGAAAAATATCCCGATTTTGTTTTTAATTTTAGCGGTTCACGGCGTTACGCAATGATGAAGGAGTATTATCCCAATCTTTATTCTCAATTAAAAGATTATGTCGCCGCCGGACGCTGGTATGTGGGAAGCGCCTGCGTGGATGAAGGTGAAGTCAATATTTCTTCCTCCGAGTCAATAATGCGGCAGGTTCTTTATGGTAATTTATTTTACAAGCATGAGTTCGGTAAGACAGTTATCGATTACATGCTTCCTGACTGTTTCGGCTTTGTGGCTACAGTACCGAGTGTTCTTTCGCATGCCGGAGTGTTGGGCTTTTCAACTCAAAAACTCACATGGAAATCTGCCACTCCCATTCCGTTTAATGTAGGCTTATGGGAAGGCCCCGATAAGAAAAGTGTGATTGCTGCCCTTAATGCTACCAACTATGCCGGGCGTATTCCCATCCGCCTCGATCTCGACTCCGCATGGATAGTACGACTCGACAACGATATAAGTAAGTATGGACTTCATTTCGATTACCGTTACTATGGCATAGGTGACCGAGGTGGTGCACCTCGTGACGAAGATGTACAAAACCTGATGAATAGTTTGCACAATAAGGATAGTAAAATCCGTGTGTTACTCACTTCTTCCGATCAAATGTACCGAGATATTACTCCGACCATTCGTAGAAAAATGCCAATTTATCGCGGAGACTTGTTACTAATTGAGCATAGCGCCGGAAGCCTCACTTCGCAATCGTTCCTTAAGCGTATGAATCGAAAAAACGAAGTGGCGGCAAAAGTTGCCGAGCAAGTTGCAGTAATGGCTGACTGGACAGGTACGATGCCTTATCCTTTCACCAAATTCAATGCTGCGTGGAACTTGCTACTCGGTAGCCAGATGCATGATATTTTGCCGGGGACAGCAATCCCTAGCGCCTATGAATATACATGGAACGATGAGTTTATTGTTGCCAATCATTTTGCTTCAACACTTACAGGAGCTATTAGCTCCATTTCGCACAACTTGGACACACGTGTCGAAGGGCGTGCTGTGGTTGTCTATAATCCCGTAACTACTGCCCGTACGGATGTTGTGAACGTATCACTCCCCGTTTCCGGTGATGTTTGCGGCATCCAGGTTAAAGATCCGCAAGGGAATATTGTACCTTCTCAAATCACGAAACGCAATACAGGTTTGATAGATTTTATTTTTATAGCATCGGTACCTGCCTCATCACTGACTGTTTTTGATGTACAACCTGTTTCGAACACATTGATGGATGCCCTAGATGACTTGAAAATAACACTCTCCGGTTTAGAAAACGAATACTATTCCGTAAAAGTTGCAGCGAATGGTGATTTAGCTTCTATTTACGACAAAAAAGTAGGGAAAGAACTTCTGGCCCATCCGGCTTCGCTTGAATTTTTGCGCGAAAGCCCTGTTCAGTGGCCGGCATGGAATATGGATTGGGCTGACCGCCAAAAGCCACCAATAGGGACGATGAGTAATAACGTTTTTATTAAAATTATCGAAAATGGCCCTGTTAGGGTAGCGTTGGAGATCAACAGAGGGGGAGAAAATTCAAAGATTGCGCAAATTGTATCATTAGCTTCTGGCAAAGCAGGTCAACGCGTGGAAATTTGGAACTGCATTGACTGGCAATCACGCGGAGTAAGCCTCAAAGCTTCTTTTCCACTGACGGTATCAAATGCCGAAGCTACATATTCTCTAGATAATGCAGCTGTTAGACGTGGCAACAATAATGAACGAAAATTTGAGGTTCCATCGCGTCAATGGTTCGACTTGACCAACCGGTCAGGCGATTACGGGGTAACTATCCTTGAAGATTGTCGTTATGGATCCGATAAACCCAATGACAATACGATGCGTTTAACGTTGATGTACACTCCTGTGGCTAATGTTGATCGTTTCACATATCAGGCTACGCAAGATTTTGGTATTCACAACTTCAAATATGGACTCTATGGTCACTCCGGAAACTGGGATAGCAGTTCAGCATGGCAGGCTAAATTCCTCAATCAACCGTTATTAGCCTTTGAAGTAGCAAAACACGCCGGTCAGTTGGGAAATAATGTTTCGATGGTTGCTCCTTCTTCACATCAGGTTGATGTTATGGCTTTCAAAAAAGCCGAAGAGGGTGATTATTACATTGTACGCTTGAATGAACTTACCGGTCACGAAGCCAAAGGAATTAGCGTTGGTTTCTTTGCACCAGTAGCCGAAGCTTTCGAAGTTAACGGACAAGAAGAACAGATAGGTAAAGCAGTTGTACGTGATGGCAAATTGGAGACTGATATGGAAGCTTTTGCTATACGTTCATTTGCAGTGCGTTTCGCTCGTATTGATGCGCCTCTTGTTTCACTTGAGCAAAAACAATTGGCTATTGAATACAACGCGGACGTGGTGAGTGCCAACGGTTCTCGTAGTGATGGCCAAATTGATGGGGAAGGTTATACGCTGCCTGCCGAACAACTTCCGTCACAAATATCGAGCGAAGGTATTGTATTTACGCTTGGCAATACAAAGGATGGCGCTAAGAATGCAATCGAATGCCGTGGCCAGGTAATCAATTTGCCGGCATTTGGGCAAAATGGTAAACTCTTCTTATTGGCGATGGCTGAGACTGATTCACGCGGATGGTTTTCCGTAGACGGTCATGCAACCGAACTTGCTATACAAGGGTGGAATGGCTTTGTAGGGCAGCACTATGGGCAAGTGATTGTAGATGATAGCACACGTTATAAAATGCTTTCTATTGAGGAACCTTATGCCAAAACCGACAATATAGCATGGTTTGCCTCGCATTATCACACTCCTCAAGGTGATGCTTCGTACAAATATTGCTACATTTATAAGTATTGCCTTGATTTGCCGGTAGGTGCACATACGTTGATATTACCCAACAATCCGTCTATAAAAATTATGGCCATTACAGCTTCCACCACAAGTGAAGAGGCTACGCCGTTGCAAAAGTTGTATGACGATTTCGCCGACTATCCACATTTTAACCTTCGGCGTACGGAGCCGAAACCAACTCAAGCTCACAGATAAAATAAGTATCATGTTTTCTCTTTTCGATATCGATAGAGAAAACATGTTTACCAAAGCGGAGAAGATGTGTTTTTTTATTGCCAAAAGGCAGTTTTAGGGTGGCTGTTGTATTGGTTAGTACTGTATGTTTATCGTAATTTTTTTATTCGCTATGTGCCAATCCGATCATATTGTTCCGTAGATACTTTCGTAGGAAGCTTTTACTTATTTTAAATCACCAATCGGCCGCGATTCTATAAAAAAGTGGCGAAAGCTAGGATTTGTTCCATCAGGACATATGCCGGCTAATGATTTCCACAACCATTCTTCTATTTGTCCCATCATGAAATGATCCCATGAATTTCCATTTCGAGTATCCCACTGTTCTGTTAATGTAGTATAACGGATGATGACGCTTGTATCGCTCCATATGTATTTACAGGTAAAAAAAGGATAAGCCATGAATGACAAGACAAATGACAGGATAATTACAAAAGACGATAAGCGGCTTGTGGTTCTGCTTCAAACAATTGACCAACTGTCTGATACCATAGGAAATATTTCCCGCAACCTCAAGCCCGGGATCGAAGACGAACAATACCTCAGGAAGAACACTATGAAAATAAACGCTCAGGCAATCTATTCAAAGGTATTTGAACTGCTCGATATTTTGTAAGATATCCGACAGGTTTCCCATATCCCTGCTTACCTTTTCATTCGTTATTTTGGCATACCGTTGCGTGGTCTTTATGCTCTTGTGCCCCATCGTCTTGCTAAGCGATTCGATGGGTACGCCGTTGGTCAGGCAGATTTCTGTCGCATAGGTGTGCCGGCTTTGGTGCCAGGTCACTTCCCTGGTTATACCTGCCGCAAGGGCGATTTCCTTTATCCCGGTTTCGAGGGTCGTATAGCAGGGAACCGGAAGCAGTTTTTTCTCCTTCTGTCAGGCCTTCGTATTTTTTAATGATTTTTTGCGGAATATCCATCAAAAGGACATTGGATGAAACGGAGGTCTTCTGCCTGCGGGTGATGATCCACGGATTGCCGTCAATAGGGTTTCACCGCGCAGGTCTATACCAAGGAAGGAGTTCTTTACTTTTTCGGCGGTAACATACGAGTCCCGCTCCAATACCTTTTTGTAATGCCTGTCTATCCCTGCTTTGATTTCATCCAGCAGGCTGTTGATTTGCCTGGCATAATCGCTGCGTCCCGCCGCACGGTTGTAGTTCGTTTCCCACAGGCAGGGGTGGACGGAGGCCTTGCAACTGAACTGCGCGATCATCCCGTCGATGGTAATCCTTGCCATGATGGGGGCTTCGCCGTCCCTGTTCAGGTTGTTCTTCTTCAAATAGAATAATACTTTAAATGTACTTCTCATACAATAACTCAATTAAAGTTTCAAAATTATTTACCATTGAGTTATCTGCCGCTACGCAAAATACGGCTAATCAGCGCTAACAAAACTTTTGACTGCTTTTTACTAGTGTTTTATTACCTTTACCTGTACAAAGCCAGGATCACTATAAACAACCGTATGCCAATCAAAGGTTTACATACAACGTTCAGGTATCGTTTATCAAGCCGGAACAGGGGAAATACAGGTAACGGTTTAGTAACTGTACCCTGTCCAAAATGGGTATTTTCCGGTCTTTTCCGGCTTCATCAATCTGTTTACTTTTGATTAAAAATACTGAAAATCAGTTAGTTTGCTTTAATTTGCGCAAAGTTGCTTGTGGGTATTGATTTTTAGTTAAAATAAGTACAGATTATAATGTATTGTCGCATATGTTTTTTCCGGTTTGTCATGCTGACGATAGGAAGCATCTCCTGTCTCCCGGGTATCGGGATCCTTCCCTGCGATCAGGATGACAAAGAGAGTAGCCGCGCAAGCAAGAGGCTAACGGCTAAAAGCTAAAAAATAACTGTGGAGTTTGTTACTTTTTAGTTAAAAAGTTACGAGTAGACGAGATACGAGGTACGAGTTGTTGACTGTAGACAACCCTTCCAATGGGTAGAGCAAAAGGGGGGTCCGATTTCAGTCCGGTTACGTAGCCTATTCGTTCATGGATTATAGCCGGTTTTTCCGAACTCTTATTTTTCGTTCCATGTTTTTCATGTTTGGGAAATGAGAATTTTAATTCAATATTTTATCCTAAAAGTATATTGTATCGATTGGTATGTTACAATTAATCGTGAAACTATATTTGTATTCTTTATCTTTGAACCGGTACTGTTCGAGAGGTCTTGCACCCCATGAATTTAAACCAGCCACTCCCCTTTGAAATAAATCGACACATAATACGACTTCTTTTCGTGGAAGAATATCCGACCAGTGCTGCTGCTTCTTAGTTTTTCCTGCGTCAAGGTCTTCCGGTCTAAAATTAGTTGCACTTACCGATAAAGGTTGCTTCCCTTTCAGATAAATACCCTTATCTTGCGGGATTGGCAAAGGCCGGGAATCTGAGGTCGAATCAGGCTATAGTCGTAGAGAATGCTCCCAGAGGTGTTGAAGCGGCTGTTGCTGCCGGTATTTTCACTATAGCTGTTAATACGGGGCCAATGCCAGATAAGATTTTGGCTGATGCCGGAGCTGATATTGTTTTACCGTCCATGAAAGCGTTATTCGATAATTGGGATGAATATAGGAAATCACTAATCTAAATATGATTGAAGAAAAGAGTATTTTTGATGAATCTTTTTTGCCTGCTCGATTAAAGAGGCAGAATTTTAAGTTAGCGATTGTAATTTCGCTTGCTTTGATAATAATTCCGATATTGGGTATTGCCTATATCTATATAGTGAACGATCCTATAGGTAGTGCTTTTGTATTGGCTGGGATACAGCTTATTTGTTATCCTCTTGTTATTATTCAGATGTTATGTTTACATAAATATCTGGGCAATTTCTTAA
>NZ_BAAHWU010000048.1:0-22101 GCF_054601275.1 Dysgonomonas reticulitermitis
GTAAGGGCGAACCTCTTTTTGGCACCGGAATTAGTCTTCATTTTTGGCATCTCAGTTAGTAATTTAATTATTTAAACACGAATAAACGATTGTGTTCATTCTTCTTTTTCTTCTTTCTTTACTTCTTTTTTCTCTTCCTTCGGTTTTGCCGGAACTGCTTTTGCCGGCTGTTTCTTAGGAGAAAGCATCATTATCATTTTCTTTCCTTCAAGAGCCGGTAATTGATCTACCTTTCCGTAGTCTTCCAGTTCTGTGGCAAAGCGGAGTAATAATACTTCACCTTGTTCTTTGAACAGGATCGAACGCCCTTTGAAGAATACAAACGCTTTTACCTTAGATCCTTCTTCAAGGAAACTCTTTGCATGTTTAAGCTTGAAGTTAAAGTCATGATCGTCTGTTTGAGGCCCGAAACGGATTTCCTTTACAATGACTTTCACCGATTTGGCTTTAGCTTCTTTTTGCTTCTTCTTTTGTTGATAAAGAAATTTCTGATAATCAGTAATTCTACAAACAGGAGGATCAGCCGTTGGAGAAATCTCAACTAAATCAAGTTCAAGTTCATCAGCCAAACGTAATGCTTCATTTATAGAATAAACTCCTTGTTCGACATTATCTCCGACTAGACGGACTTCTCTGGCCCGAATATTTCCATTGATCTTGTGTAATTCTTCTTTGCGGTTGTTAAATCTGTTATTTCTCATTCAAAAATTGTTTGAATTCTCCTTTTTTGTTTTAGTTGTTTAATATTTGTTTATCAGATATATAATGATAAATACTTAGGCTTGATGTTCCCATGCATTCATCATTTTTTCCATTTCTTCATTTAATTGGGCAGCAAAGTTAATAAATTTCATTGAACCTGTATCACCTTCGCCCTGTTTTCTTACCGAAACTTCTTCTGTTTCTGTCTCTTTTTCGCCTACAATAAGCAAATAAGGGATTCTTTTTAACTCATTATCGCGGATTTTTCTTCCTATTTTCTCATTACGGTCATCTACTTGTGAACTAATGCCTTGTTGTTTCAGGTACCCGGATACTCTATATGCATAGTCGTTGAATTTCTCACTGATAGGTAATACAACCACCTGATCGGGAGCCAGCCATAACGGGAATTTCCCTGCTGTATGCTCGATAAGAACCGCGATGAATCGTTCCATCGAACCAAATGGAGCACGGTGTATCATTACCGGGCGATGCTTTTGGTTGTCGGCTCCTGTATATTCCAACTCGAAGCGTTCCGGCAGATTATAGTCTACCTGTATTGTTCCCAATTGCCAGCGGCGTCCCAGAGCATCTTTTACCATGAAGTCCAGCTTGGGACCATAGAAAGCCGCTTCGCCAAGTTCCACTTTTGCCGGTAATCCTTTTTCTTCACAAGCTTCAATGATGGCACGTTCCGCTTTTTCCCAGTTTTCGTCGCTACCTATATATTTTTCTCTGTTGCCGGGATCACGTAAAGATATTTGCGCCTCGAAATTCTCAAAGTCCAAAGCCTTAAAGATAATGAATACAATATCCATTACCTTAAGGAACTCTTCTTTTAGTTGTTCCGGTGTACAGAAAATATGCGCGTCATCTTGAGTGAACCCGCGTACACGGGTTAATCCGTGAAGCTCCCCACTTTGTTCGTAGCGATACACTGTGCCAAATTCAGCCATACGTAAAGGCAGATCCCTGTATGAGCGAGGAACTACTTTGTATATCTCGCAATGATGAGGACAGTTCATAGGCTTCAATAGAAATTCTTCACCTTCTTCCGGGGTGCTTATCGGTTGGAATGAATCTTTACCATATTTCGCATAGTGTCCCGAAGTAACATAAAGCAATTTACTGCCGATATGCGGAGTCATCACTTGCTGATATTCGAATTTCTTTTGAATCTTCTTTAAAAAATCTTCCAGTTTCAGACGTAGTTGTGTCCCACGTGGCAACCACAATGGAAGCCCTTTTCCTACATTTTCGGAAAAAGCAAACAACTCCAGTTCTTTCCCTATTTTGCGGTGGTCGCGTTTCTTCGCTTCTTCGAGCATGATCAGATACTCGTCCAGCATTTTCTTTTTAGGGAAAGTAATTCCGTAAAGGCGGGTAAGCTGTTTACGCTTTTCGTCCCCACGCCAGTATGCTCCGGCTGCGCTTAGTATTTTTACGGCCTTGATGTATGAAGTATTTGGTAAGTGAGGGCCACGACACAAATCAGTAAATACTCCTTGTGTATATGTTGTGATTGTTCCGTCTTCCAGATCGTTGATGAGTTCTACTTTATAGTTCTCATTGCGGCTTTCAAACATTTTGATTGCATCGGGTTTAGTGATGCTTTGGCGTTTGATTTCTTCTTTGTTGGCTATCAGTTCCATCATTTTAGCCTCTATTTTTGCAAAGTCAGCATCTTTTACCGGAGTGTCGCCAAAATCTATATCGTAATAGAACCCGTTTTCGATAGCAGGCCCGATACCGAACTTAGCATGCGGGTATAATATTTGTACAGCTTCGGCCATTAAGTGAGCCGACGAATGCCAATATGCGTGTTTTCCGTCTTCGTCTTCCCATTTCAGAAGCTCGATCGTCGCGTCCTCTTCGATTGGCCGGGTAAGATCCCAGACTTGTCCGTTTACTTTTGCTGCAAGGACATCTTGCGCCAGACGCGAGCTAATGCTTTCTGCAATTTGCATTGAAGTGGTTCCTTTTTCAAATTCTCGGATGGAACCGTCGGGGAATGTAATTTTAATCATTGCTTTAATATTTAGTTATGCAGCTTCTACAAACAAGCTACTTTTCAGAACTTGCAAAAATAACTATTTTACAGATTTAAATGATTATTTACAGGCAAAAAAGTAACCGTCTGATTTATATTACTTCGTTTCGTGGAAAGAATCTCATTTATTTTGTTTATTTTTATCACGCTAAGAAGCTGTTTGAATTTCAAATGGGGAGCAAGCCTTCTTCAAGTTGGGGTGTTAAATAATGATGTTGTAAGTTGAAAATCAGAATTATTTGATATATAATTTGGATAAAAAAATAAATTATCGTAATTTTGTACGGAATTGAGAGGGAGAGGAGGCTGAGGCTTCCTCTTTTTTACATCATTAGGCTAAAAATGATAGATAAAGAATTAATAAAAGAGATAGTTGAAAAGCATCTGGACGGAACATCTATATTTCTCGTAGATGTGTTCGTCAGGCCAGGTAATCTTATCGTTGTCGAGATCGATAGCGATGAGTCCATAGGCATTGATGACTGTGTCGGCTTAAATCGTAATATAGAGTCTCATTTGAATAGAGATGAAGCGGATTATGAATTGGAAGTGGGCTCGGCCGGTATTACTTCCCCATTTAAAATTCCTCGCCAATACAGGAAAAATATTGGAAACGAAGTTGAAGTACTAACTAAAGGCGGGCAGAAATTGTCCGGAATACTTAAGTTTTCCGATGATAACGCTTTTGTGGTTACTGTTACAAAAATGGTGAAACCCGAAGGCGCAAAGAAGAAAGTGGCAGTGGACGAAGATCTCACTTTCGGTTATGAAGATGTGAAATATACAAAATACTTAATAAGATTTAAATAACTAATATGGCTAAGAAAGAAGTTATCAGTTTAATTGATACATTCTCCGAATTTAAGGAACTAAAGAATATCGATCGTATGACAATGATCAGCGTTATCGAAGATTCGTTCCGTAATGTGATAGCAAAAATGTTCGGCTCTAATGATAACTACGATGTTATTATCAATCCGGATAAAGGAGATCTCGAGATATGGCGCAATCGTACAATCGTGGAAGATAGCGAATTGGAAGATGGAAATACGCAGATATCTCTTTCTGAGGCTAAAAAGATAGATGAAGATTTTGAGGTGGGAGAAGAGGTGACAGATGAAGTGTTCTTCGAAGATTTCGGTAGACGTGCTATTCTTAACCTGCGTCAGACCTTGACATCAAAAATCCTAGAGTTGCAAAAGGAAGGGCTTTATAGCCGTTATAAGGAAAAGATAGGCGAAATAGTTTCCGGAGAGGTTTATCAGATTTGGAAAAAAGAAATACTTCTTTTAGATGACGAAAAAGAAGAGCTTCTATTGCCTAAAACAGAGCAGATACCCAGCGATTTCTTCCGTAAAGGAGAACATGTGCGTGCTGTGGTAGAGCGTGTTGAAAATAAAAACAACAATCCCAAAATTATTTTATCCCGCACATCTCCGGTATTCTTGGAAAGGTTGCTGGAAATAGAGGTGCCTGAAATAAATGACGGGCTTATTACAATAAAGAAAATTGCTCGTATACCGGGTGAAAGAGCCAAAGTTGCGGTAGAGTCGTACGATGAGCGTATCGATCCGGTAGGGGCTTGCGTGGGTATGAAAGGATCGCGTATACATGGTATTGTAAGAGAACTTCGCAACGAGAATATCGATATTATAAATTACACGTCGAATGTAAATCTATATATTCAGCGTGCCCTTAGTCCGGCTAAGATTACTTCGGTGAAAGTGAATGAAGAAGAAAAACGCGCGGAAGTATTGTTGCGTCCCGAAGAGGTTTCCCTTGCAATAGGTAAAGGCGGATTCAATATTAAGCTGGCAAGTATGCTTACCGGATATACAATCGATGTATATCGCGATATAGACGACTTCGACGAAGAGGATATTTATTTGGATGAATTCCGCGATGAAATAGACGGATGGGTAATCGATCAGTTGAAAAAAATTGGTTGTGTCACAGCAAAAAATGTGTTGGCTACAGATAGGAATAAATTAGTACAGGAGGCCGACCTTGAAGAAGATACAGTGGATGAAATACTAGCAATCCTACGGGCTGAATTTGAAGGAGGAGAGTAAGCTTTTTTGGTGATTCGCTTATTTCTTAATATTTTTGTATTCGAGCTAAGCAATCTAAAAAGTAATTTTGAGTTCACTGTTCAATTATAGAATTAAAAGAAATATATGTCAATACGATTAATAAAGATATCTAAAGATTTAAATGTAGGGATTAGCAGTCTTGTTGAGTTCCTGCACAAAAAAGGTTTTGATGTGGAATCAAACCCAAATACCAAAATTGACAGTGAACAGCATGAGTTACTAGTTCGGGAATTTGGAAAAGATCTGGATATTCAAGCGCTGGCCAGTATCCGCGAAGAGCGACGGGCTGAAGCTGCTGCCAAAGCAGCTGCTAAAGAAGAGGCCAATAAAGTTTTGGCTGAACCTGAAGAAATAAGGACAGAGATTCCGGAATCTATTAAGCCGCATGTGCAAATTGTGGATAAGATAGACCTTGATGCCCTCAATAGACCAAAGAAAATAGAAAAGATAGAAAAAATAGAAAAGATAGAAGTTATTCAGGTAGAAGAGGTGCTGGAAGATATTCCCGTTGAACAGCCTGCCGTAGAAGAAACTCAACCTTTAAAGGAAGAAGTAAAACCAGAACCAGAACCTGTGTTTGTAAAAGAAGAAGTTAAAGAAGAGCCTGTCAAAGAGCAAGAGCTTCCTGTTGTTGAGAAAGTTCAGGAAAATGCTCAAGAGAATACTCAGGATAGTGTTTTTAGGCTGAATAAAACAGTTATAAAGTCTAATATTGTAGTGAAAGGCTCTATCGACCTGAGCTCTATTAATGACAAGACGCGTCCGGCCAAGAAAACAAAGGCTGAAAAGAAAAAAGAACGTTTGGCGAAAGAGCAGCAAGATCAGAAAAAAGTCAAAGAAAACACAGTACGCCTTCTGAAAAAGGAGACTGACGAAGAACAGAAAAAGAAGAAACTTGCCAACGATGAAGATGAAGCAAATAAGAAAAAACGGAATCGCATCAAAAAGGGAAAGGTTGATATTGAAAAAGGAGGTTTCCCGACAGGGCAACAACATGGTGACCGGTCGAAACACGCAGTTCGTAAGCCTGTTGTAAAACATGCCGTTAGCGAAGAAGATGTACAAAAACAGATAAAAGAAACATTAGCCCGATTAACCGGAAAAGGCGGGAAAAATAAAGGGGCAAAATATAGAAAAGAAAAACGGGATGCCGTAAGTCAGAGGCAACTGGAAGAGCTGGAGTTGCAGGAGCAAGAAAGCAAGGTGTTGAAGATAACGGAGTTTGTTACTGCTAACGATCTTGCCAACATGATGAATGTTCCGGTAATAAAGGTTATTTCTACCTGTATGAGCATAGGTATCATGGTTTCGATAAACCAGCGTCTGGATGCAGAAACAATAAATATTGTGGCAGAGGAATTCGGATTTAAAACTGAATATGTAAGCGCTGAGGTAGTCGAAGCTATTAATGAAGAGGAGGATAGTCCGGAGGATTTGGAACCGCGCGCTCCTATTGTTACCGTGATGGGTCACGTAGACCATGGTAAAACCTCATTGTTGGATACTATTCGTCAAACAAATGTTATTGCCGGTGAGGCCGGAGGTATTACACAGCATATCGGGGCTTACAACGTGAAATTAAAATCCGGACGGCGAATAACGTTCTTAGATACACCCGGCCATGAGGCGTTTACTGCCATGCGGGCTCGTGGAGCAAGGGTGACTGATATTGCAATCATTATTGTAGCGGCCGACGATAACGTCATGCCTCAAACAGTAGAGGCGATCAACCATGCTTCGGCAGCAGGGGTGCCCATTGTTTTTGCAATTAATAAAATTGATAAACCGGGTGCAAATCCTGAAAAGATAAAAGAAACACTAGCCGGAATGAACTATCTTGTGGAAGCATGGGGAGGGAAGTACCAATCACAGGATATTTCAGCAAAACAAGGTCTTGGTGTTGATGAATTACTTGAAAAAGTATTGCTTGAGGCGGAATTACTCGACCTTAAGGCAAACCCGAACAGGAGGGCAACAGGGTCGGTTATTGAGTCTTCTTTGGACAAAGGCAGAGGTTTCTTGTCTACCATTCTTGTTGAGAATGGAACATTGAAGAAAGGGGATATCGTATTGGCAGGAACATATTTTGGACGTGTGAAAGCGATGTTTAATGAACGTAATCAAAATATTGATGCTGCTGCCCCGGCTGCTCCGGCTTTGATTTTAGGCCTTAATGGAGCACCTCAGGCGGGAGATATGTTTCATGTTCTTGAATCGGAACAAGAAGCACGTGAAATCGCATCTAAACGCGAACAATTACAGCGCGAGCAAGGGCTTCGTACTCAGAAGATACTTACTCTCGACGACATAGGCCGCCGTATAGCTATCGGAAATTTCCAACAGTTGAATGTGATTGTTAAGGGTGATGTCGACGGCTCGGTAGAAGCTCTGTCCGACTCGTTAATAAGGCTTTCTACTGAAGAAATTCAGGTGAATGTAATTCATAAAGCTGTGGGGCAGATATCAGAATCTGATATTGTTCTGGCCGCTGCTTCCGATGCCATTATCATAGGTTTCCAGGTGCGTCCGTCGCAAGCTGCACGAAGAGCCGCAGAGAAAGATGGAGTGGAAATTCGCCTTTATTCAATTATTTACGATGCTATCGAAGAAGTGAGGGCTGCTATGGAAGGAATGTTATCTCCTGAAATTAAAGAGGTACAAACCGGATATGTAGAAGTTCGTGAAGTATTCAAGATTACTAAAGTAGGTACAGTTGCCGGATGTATGGTGAAAGAGGGTAAACTGAAGAGAGCCAATAAAATACGACTCATTCGCGATGGTATTGTAATCTATTCCGGAGAACTGGGGTCTTTGAAACGATTTAAAGACGATGTGAAAGAAGTTGCTTCCGGATATGAGTGTGGATTGAATATTCATAACTATAATGATATCAAAGTAGGAGACGTAATAGAACCATTTGAAGAAATAGAAGTGAAGAAAACTTTGTAATATTAAAATATTGCATATCTTTGCATTATAAAATTTAACCTTATAAACCAATTGATAGTTGTTGACAAGCTAATCTTGCCTTGAAAGTCGGTGGTACTAACCATACCACCGAAAAACACAACTATCAACAGGTTTGCGGTTAAAAGCTTCTTCAGATTTTTAAGTTGTCTTATTCTAAATAGCAATTTATAATGATGAAAAATTTTATTCTTATATCTGCCTTTTTTATTTCATTCTTTTTTATAGGAAAAATAACTGCACAAACAGTTCAGCAAATAGCATATATTAATTCGAATGAACTTTTGGAGGCTATGCCCGATAAAGTGCAGGCTTCTAATATCCTGATCGATCTGAATCAGAAATATAAAGATGAATTGAAAGTGATGCAAAACGACTATAATAAAAAATACTCCGACTTTATTTCATATCAAACTTCAATGGCCGAGAATATTCGTTTGCGTCGTATGCAGGAACTTTACGAATTGGAGCGTCAGATAAATGAATTTATGAAATTGGCTCAGCAAGATATTGAAAGTCAGGAAAAAGCATTAATCGATCCCCTACGGCTAAAGATTAAAGATGCGGTTTATCAGGTTGGGATTGAAAAAGGCTTTGTCTGTATTTATGATCTGGCAAATCCGGCAATCGCTTTTGTTACACCCGATGCCTTAGACGCATCAGGCCTGGTTAAACAAAAGTTAGGAATAAGATAGAATCACTTATTTAATATATGAAGATGCTCCTGTGTACTATGCCGGAGCATTTCATTTTAGGTATATGTCTCAAAAAACAAAATTATGGTCGCTTAACTATCTGAATGTTTGTTTGGCAAACTTTCTGATGGCATGTTCTTTTAATCTCCTTATGCCCTCTATCCCATTGTATATAACCGAGCAAATGGGTGTTGCTCAGTCGAAGACGGGGATAGTGCTGGCTTCATATGCTATAGCATTGATGTTTGTTCGCCCATTCTCAGGTTTCATTGTGGATATATATTCGAGAAAGAAAATTTTATTAATAGCCTTCTCCGGATATGTACTGATCTTCTTCGGTTACTTTTGGGCTACGACGATATTGCTGTTTGTTCTGGTACGGTTTATGCATGGGATCACATGGGGCTTATCTACTGTTTCGTCCAGTACTCTGGCCATTGATGTTGTACCATCCGAAAGACGTGCCGAAGGTATAGGTTATTACGGTACATTTATGAATGTGGCTATGGCTATAGGCCCATTTATTGCGATTCATATATATAACAATTACAGTTTTGAAGTCCTATTATGGTGTGCAATCGCAATGGGCACATTGGGAATTGTAACTGTTGCATTGATAAAAGCTCCCGAAAGACCAAAAATCGTAGAGCAACAGAAACTTTCTCTCGACCGTTTTTTTCTGCTTAAAGGCTGGGCTATATTTCTCAATCAATTACTTCCTTGTTTTGCGTGGGGAACGATCGGGCCATTTGTCGCCCAGTATGGAAAAGAATTAGGCATCCCTAATGCAGGTGTGTTTTTTTTGTTTTGGGCCGGAGGTATTATAGCATCACGGGTATTTGCCGGAAAATTGGTGGATAAGGGTAAAATCCACGAAGTGAATGTGTCAGCTATGGCTATTGTGGCTATATCATTCTTGATATTTGCTCTTGTGCATAATATTTATGCTTTCTGTATTTCCGGATTATTTATCGGGGTTGGTTTTGGAATGATGTTCCCTGCTTTGCAAACATTATACATCAATATGGCCGAAAATAATCAGCGAGGAACGGCAAACTCGACTTATCTCATCGGTTTCGACTTGGGACTGGCTCTTGGTATGCTCATCGGTGGCTATATAACAGGCTTTTTATCATTCCAGTCTTTATACCTTGTTGCGGCCGGAATGTGCGGTATCAGTGTAGTTGTATACTGGTGCTGTTCCCGTATTGTATTTGAGAAAAAGAGGTTGAGGTGATGTAATAAAGAGATAATTTTTTGTTTTATTTCTATCCTACTATCCAATCCATTACTTTAGATGTACGTGCACCGGAAATACCTGTTGACGGGCAGAAGCCTGTTCCCCGTAATTCATCCACAATTGTATGAATGAGCGGTTGCTGGATATGTTCAGGTTGTGGCGTATCGTAAAAAGTCTCTCCATCTTTATTTACGAGCTGTATGGGTTTGAACGCAAACGTATTGAAGCGTATATAACCCTCCGATCCTGTTATTGTCACAGAATCTTCCTCTGACTGAGGGGATGAAACGAAGCACCATAGTCCTGTCCCAATAATACCTGATTGAAACTTTAACGTCGCGGAAACAGTGTCGGCCACTTTATAAAATCCGCCGAGATTTTGTGCAAATCCCTTAGCTTCGGTTATTTCACCCAATAGGAAGTCCAGAATATCGAGCGTATGCGGCGCCATATCGAAAAAATAGCCATCACCCGCTATCTCTTTTTTTACCCGCCAAGGCTGCGTATCTATATCCTTATCCGCTTCGCTTGCAGGACGTAAGTATTTGACATCTACGGAAAGTATTTTTCCAATCGCCTGAGTCTCTAATAATTCCTTTACTTTCAAAAAATAGGGTAATGCCCTGCGATAATATGCTGCGAAAAGCTTTTGGCCTGTATCTTTGGATGCCTCCAGCATATCTGTACATTCTGCATAGTTCATAGCCATAGGTTTTTCTACGTATACAGGCTTTCCCGCTCTCAGTGACATTATCGTATATTCTTTATGCGACTGAGGGGGTGTTGCCACGTAAATCGCATCTACATCAGGGTCATTTATTAGTTCATTTGCATCAGCGTAATATTTTTTCACATTATGCCTGATTGCAAAATCTTTCGCTTTCTCTTTATCACGCCGCATTACCGCCTCTAGTGATGAATGTTCTATTTTATAGAATGCCGGGCCACTTTTCTTCTCACATACATCTCCCGCGCCAATAATACCCCATCTTACATTTTTCATAAATTAAAAGTATTTATCTGCAATATTATAAAATTAAATCTATTTAAGATGTCCTGCTTGTTAAACATTTTAAAACTTATTGGTAAATGTGCCTATTAATAAGCTGAAAGGAAATGTCAGAATTAACGATTTGAATCATTTTTATTTAAATATAAGGTGCTTTATATATGGTTATGCACTGAAAGATAGATGTTTATTTGTCGGGTTTATCGGGGCGTCTGCAATTTGAGTAAAAGAAATATCAATTACAGTAAGATGAATAATTGGAAGTACAAGTACGTTTGCAACGTAAAAACACTATATATTTTTTAAAAAATATTTGTTTACATAACCCATTAAATCTATTTATATGAAACAATCTCGAAAAAAGTATTTCGGAAAAGTATTCTCACAAAGAATGCTTCTTATGCTGTTTTTCTGTTTTATCTCCGTAGCTTTTATTCAAGCTCAGACGGTGACAGGAACAGTGACTGATGCTAATGGTGAACCTCTTATTGGCGTGAGTGTCGTCGTGAAAGGTACTACTGTAGGGCAAATGACCGACATAGACGGAAAGTATAGCATTGCTGTTGGCAACCAAAAAGCTACTTTGGTATTTACCTTTATGGGATACACAAAGCAGGAAATTTCGGTAGGTTCCCAAAGCGTAATTAATGTAAAACTTGAAGAAGACTCAAAACTGCTTGAAGAAGTCGTAGTTGTTGGTTTTCAGACACAAAAGAAAGCGAACCTGACCGGAGCCGTAACTGCCGTAGGAGCAGAAGTTTTTGAAAATCGTCCGGTGGCGAACATCGGCCAGGCATTGCAGGGTGTGGTTCCTAACCTGAACATCGGCATCTCCAATGGTGCGCCGAACACAGTGCCTTCATTCAATATTCGCGGAGGAACGTCTATGGTTTATAGTGATAATTCATGGCAGGTAGAAAGAGGAGCCCCGTTGATTCTGGTAGACGGAGTCGAGTATAGCGCGACCATGCTTAATCAGATGAATCCGAACGACATAGAAAGCATGTCTGTGATTAAAGATGCTTCGGCTTCCGCTATTTACGGGACAAAGGCGACTTATGGCGTTATGTTGATTCAGACTAAGTCCGGAAAATTCGGGCAAAAGGGAAAAATAAGTTATAGCTACGATCTTTCATTTGACCACCCGTCAGCCATACCCGATATTCTGGATGCATATACCTTGCAAAAGGCGGCGATGGATAAATCTACGTGGACGGGAGGATCTCCCGGGGCTACCGAGCAAGCTAGACTGGAAGCTATCCGGAAATATATGGATAATCCTGTGCCGGAAAATGCATGGTATTTGCAGGGAAGCAGTATCGTTTGGGTTGCCAATATGAATCCGTATGATATTATTTTGCGGTCTGCTGCCCCTACCCAAAAACACAACCTGTCTATTCAAGGCGGATCGGATAAAGTGACTTATTATATTTCTTTGGGCTATCAGAATGAAGAAGGTTTATATAAGATAAGCAACGATGTATATAACCGCTATAACGGGATGGCACGCGTTAATGCCAAAGTTAAAGACTGGTTCAATGTGGAAGTCCGCTTGAATTATAACCGGACAACATACGAATCACCTTATCTGGTAGGAGGGAAAGGCAGCGTATGGAGTGCTATGAAAGGATCTGAAACCGCGAAGAACATCAATATGCCGCTTATGACAGGGCCGAACGACCCTGTTCCTAATGCTTATACCGACAACATTCTTTCATGGTTGTCATATGGGGCCAGATCCCAGACTACATCGTCCACTACGGCGATGTCTTTGTCACCGGAGTTTATCATCATACCGGGAGTATTGACCGCCAAAGCCGATATGTCGTTTACTCCTCAATCTACGGTTTCGGAACGTCATAGCCCGCAACACGAATATATAACTACCAGCTGGAGCAGTACTGTCGCCGAACAAAGTGAGGCGCAGGAGCATCAGGGACAATTATCGAGAAATTCTACGGATACTTATCTTGTGAATGCTTATTTCAATTTTAATAAGACATTTGCCGGAAAACATGCTGTTTCGGCTGTACTCGGATATAACCAGGAACAGGTAACGTATGGTTCGCTTACGGGGGATTTGAGAGGACTGTTCTCTCCGGACATACTAAAGCCGGGCGCCGCAGACGATATTACATTGCATACAATCTCGACCGGAGCGCAAAAACGCACGGGACGCGCCGTATTCGGCAGGGTAAACTATATCTTTAACGACCGTTATCTGTTTGAAATAAATAATCGTTACGATGGCAGTTCCCGGTTTACCCAAAATGAACGCTTTGTATCGCTCCCTTCTTTTTCTGCCGGTTGGAGAATATCGGAAGAAAGTTTTATGGCCTTTTCTAAAAGTTGGTTGGATAATCTGAAAATCAGGGGATCATGGGGCCGGTTAGGTAGTCAGCCGGGTGACTATTATCCTTATCAGGCAACCATGGGTTCAGGAAGCGCCAGTTATTTTATCGATGGCAAATGGGTGCAATATGTTGGCGCCCCCGGTTTGGTATCGCCTATGCTGACATGGCAGAAAGCGACGACTACTAATTTCGGGGTTGATGTTGTAACTTTGAGAAACCGGTTGGATGCCGAATTCAATGTATATAAGAGACGTGTGACCGATATTTTGCTTGATGGTGAAGTTCCGTACCCGTCTGTACTTGGCACAAGCGCACCTAGAACCAATGGCGGGATACTTGACTCGTATGGCTGGGAATTAGCGGTAAACTGGCGTCACAGGCTGGCTAACGGGATAAATTATAAAGTTGGATTTACCTTGTCCGACGAACGGACCGAAGTCGTAAAATTCTCGGGCAATCCTACGAAATTGTTATCTACTCTCTATGATGGAATGGTTACCGGTAATATTTGGGGATATGAAACCGGAGGCATTTTGCAGGTTTCCGATTTAACTCCGAATCCGGATAAAGCGGGCGCTTACCTTTTCAACGGGCCGAATCAATCCGGAACTACTTACTGGCCAGGTTATCTGTGGTATCGGGACATCAACGGCGACGGTATTGTAAATAGTGGCCCCGGAACCCTTGAAGATCATGGCGACCAGAAACTGCTTGGAAACAGTACGCCTCGCTTCCGTTATGGGATTACCGCTGACGTTAGTTATAAAGGCTTCGACCTGAACTTATTCTTTCAGGGAATAGGTAAGAGGGATTTGTGGATCGGCAACTCTTCTTATTGGGGAGGCGGAGCAGGCTCTCGTTGGATGTATGATCGTTCGTGGACGCCGGAAAGAACCGATGCTAAGTTCCCGATGTACACAGCATCTGTATCGACTCAGTCGGCTTACATGATCAACGGTGCATACCTTCGTCTGAAACAGGCTGTATTGGGTTATACCCTGCCTCCGTCGTTTACACGGAAATTGGGTGTGGAAAAACTACGGTTCAGCCTTTCAGGATATAACCTGTTTGAAATTACGGATATTCCAAAGGTATTCGATCCGGATCAGATATCGGATGCTTATCCTCAAAGACGAACTATCGCATTCGGTGCACAAGTTACATTTTAATAAATACAGACGAGTATGAAAAATATAAAATATTATATCTTGTTATGCTTAACGGCAGGCCTTATTTCTCTGCCTTCGTGTAATGACGATTTTATGCAACAAGACCCTATTCAGGAATTGGCCGAAGGCTCTTTCCTGAAAAATGAAGGCGATTTGCCGTATTATCTGAACCAATTATATAACAGGTATATAAGCGGGCATCAAACCGGTTGGGCATACGACAGGCTGGCTCCTTTCTACGATGTGCAGGGCAGCCCTATTGTCTATGGCGACCTATTCTCCGACAATATGGTAAAATCCGGCGGTGCAAGCAGTCGTTTGAACGAATCGTTTGTGACTCCTTCAAGTGGAACCAATGAAGGTTGGAAATGGGAAAACCTGCGTATTGTCAATTATTTTCTGCGCAATTACCGACAGGCCGAAGGTTCAGTTAATGATCCGTCTGTATTGAATAAATATGCGGCGGAAGCCTACTTCTTCAAGGCTTGGGATTATTACCAGAAGGTGCTTATTTTCAATGATGTTCCTTGGTATACGTATGATATGAACATAGATTCACCCGACCTTTACGCTTCCCGTACAAAACGCGAAACTGTAATGGATTCAGTACTTTGGTGCATTAATTATGCTGTGGATAACATTCAGGATTCAAATGGCGCTAATCCTATCGGGCGTATCAACCGCGATATGGCTAATTTCCTGAAAGCGCGTATTTGCCTGTTTGAAGGGACTTTCCGTAAATATCATGCCGAACTCGGCTTGCAAAGTTCAGCCAACAGATACTTGGAAGATTGTGTTGCAGCCTGCGAAGCCATTATAGCGACAAACCGCTATCAATTATACAACGCAGGAACAGACCCCTATTGGAAACTGTTTACATTCAAACAAGACCCGGCCACCGATGGCCACAGAGAAGCTATTCTGGCAAGGGCTTACGATGGGCAGAAGCAGGGGCATGCGACCCAACGCTATTACGAACAGAACAACGGAGGCGCAAGCGGACGTTACAGTAAAGGCGCTACGCGAGGCCTTGTCGATGAATATCTTTGCGAAGACGGACGCCCGATCTACATCGGAGGGACGGAAGGCAGCTATACTGTCAATCCGCTTTTCAAAGGGTACGATGGCTTATGGACAGAATTAGACAACCGTGATCCGAGGTTGCGCCAGACGATAGTCCGCCCGGGTGAATATTCCACTATTTCTTCTCCGGGAGCAGGAGTGATGGATCAATCGGTATATGGGATTGTTTATCCGGCTATTGCTTATAACTACACAACGGCTCCGGGTACTACCGTGACGGGTTACGGGTTTATCAAACACTGGATGTGCGATAAGGAAGAATACGATGCTACAACCAATGGACGGCAGACGGCCATTGTGTTCCGTTACGGAGAAGTATTGCTGATGTTGGCCGAAGCTAAGGCCGTATTAGGTACGCTGACAGATGCCGATCTGGATCGTACAATCAATAAATTGAGAGAACGTGCCGGATTTGATTTTACAAAATATCCGAATAGTAAGCTGACTATGAGCAACGTTCCGGCCGATCCGCGTTTAGATAAGATTTATGCCGAAAAATTAGATTATCCGGTTTCTCCTATATTACGGGAGATACGTAGGGAAAGGCGTGTGGAAATGGTTATGGAAGGCCTGCGTTATGAAGACTTAATGCGGTGGAAGGCTGGTAAACTGTTAACAGTACCTTTGCGCGGTATGAGATTTACGACAGAAAAGCAGGCGCTTTATGACGGAACTAAAACTAAACCGCCCGTTACGGCGATGAAGGCTATTATCGGTACCGATGTATGGATAGACAGCGAAGGATTCCTGATCGCTTATCCACGCGATACAAGAGTGATAAATGGTGTTTTGCCGTGGAACGATAAGCGTTATTACTGGCCGCTGCCTCTCGATCAATTGACGTTGAATAAAAATCTGACTCAAAATGACGGATGGCAGGATATTACCCGAAATTAATAAACAGATTAATACATATTGAATATGAATAGAAGATTTTTTATCAATGCAGCGGTGTTTATGGCGGTTTTAGGTACCTGCCTGAGCAGTTGTAAAGATGATAATGATATAAAGGTAACGGCTGTAACTGTCAAAGAAGCAGTCTATGTGAATAGTCCTGCTTCCATGCAAATTACGCTGAAAGATAATGAGACATTGCAGCTCACACCGTTTATTATGCCGCAAGATGCTGCAAATAAGGCGCTGACTTATTCCAATAAGTATCCCGAATTGCTAAGCGTCAGCAATGAAGGGTTGCTGACCGGAAAAGCTGTGGGAAAGGATACATTGACTGTAAGTGCTACCGACGGTTCAGGAGTAAGTACAAGATATGTGGTCAATATTATCGACCATAAGGTAAAAGCTACTGCTATCAACGTGGCGGCAGCCGGAAGCAATTTCGAGATAAAGCTGGGGAATACATTTAATCTCGGTGTTCATGTAAGCCTTTCCCCTGCCGATACGTGGGATAAGACGGTAACATATACTTCCAATGATGAATCTGTTGTTACTGTTGATGCGGCAGGCATCGTAACATCAGTAGGTATAGGCGCGACGACGATCACAATCAAGACAATCGACGGCAGTAACTTATCACGCGACTGTAATGTAACAGTCAGGAGTTTGGCGCAGAGGGATCTTGTCCGTTCCTTATGGGAGGCTCAAACGGCTGCCGCAATAGAAGGAGTAGCCGGCGGGTTCGACTATGTTCCGGCCGTAATCTCATGGGTTCCGGATAGATATGATAGTAATAAAAAAGTTACCGGATATCCTGCTCATCTTTTTGATGAGAATGCCAGCACTTTTCTTGCAATGTTGAAGCCGGGTAAGCCTACTTATGCTACGGGTGGTAGTGGTTGGGCATCTTATCCGGAGGCAAAAGCTGAACTTGAAGCTATGGGTGCTCCTGACACCGGGGCGAGTGCTTCGGTATCATCAACAGCCGTAAACTATTTCGTTGTGAATATGAAATCGCCTCAAACCTTTAGTTATGTCAGATGGACGCATCGAAATGGCACAAGGGGGCTTCAGGCTTGGGCAATTGATATTTACGGAAGTAATGACGGTACAACATGGAGTGCAAAACTTAATGGTAATACGCCTCTCGCTCTTGACGTTGCAACTGGAGATAAACGTTTGCCAATAACCAATGACCAAACCGAATTTACTTATCAATACATAAAAGTGGTAATCGCTTCATTCGATACAGTAAATAGCAGTAATGTGCAAGTAGGTGAGTTTGGATTAGGACGCATGGAATAATTCATTGTTCCGGATAGCCCGTGAGGGCAATATAAGCATTAATTTCAAAAAGGGAGGAAGGAGGAGTTTTTTAGAAACTCCTCCTTTTGTAGCTTCATAGTTTTAATAGTATATTCGTTCATCAATTTTTGTTTGAGCTTAATTTATATGAAAAAGGTTATTTTAGTATTCTTGTTTATACTACAGGTGTTTAATGTCCTGTCTCAAAATGATTATAGGTTTAGAACACTTTCTCCTGAAGGAGGCTTTTATTTCGATGGAGTGAGGCAGATACAACAGGACACTGATGGCTTTGTCTGGATACTGATGGATCATGATTTATATAGGTTCGATGGGTATCAATACAAAAGATATTATACCTATTTTACTAATCAGGAAAAGTCCGTAGGATGGCTTTTTCTAAAATTAACTGTTACTTCCTCCGGTTATTTTTTTGTAAATACCAATAATGGGTTATATAATTACGATAAGGCGTCGGATACGTTCGAAAAAGTGTCGGATGAAGTGGAACTTATCAGGATAGACAACCGGGATAATATATGGATTAGAAAAAACAGGACATGGAATGTATTCGATGAGAATAGGAACCCATTCAATATAAATGACAGTATTTTAATAACACCTTTATATGATGGAAAGAAAATTTCTTTTATTGGCCCCATTTTTTGTACAAACAATAGCGATCTGTATACTTTTACCAATTATAGCCGTATTTATCGCTATAATTATGAGAAAAAGGAGTTCAATTTGTGCTTTACTATGCCTGAAGATGATGGACATATCCTGGATGCAAAAGCCTATAAAAGCAAACTATGGGTGCTTACCGATAAATATGGATTATATAAAATTGATTTATCAACATTTACAATTGAAGATCACTTCGATTTTCTTAAAGGCGGTGAAACAAGGGCATTGCATATCGACAAAAGAGGGCACGTCTGGATTGGAACAATAAAAGGATTGTATGTAATAGACCCTGACGAAAAAACGTATCATCATTATGTACATTCCAAATCAGATCCATTTAGTTTGCCGAATAATTCTGTTTGGACAATAAATGAAGATAATCAACGGAATATTTGGATCGGAACATATTCAGGAGCTATAGCTTATGTAAACCTTGACGAAAAAAAACCTTTCGATACTTACATGCCTTATGAGAACAGGCTTAGCCATGCTCCGGTTAGTGCATTTGCAGAGGATGATACTTCTCTCTGGATTGGAACTGAAGGTGGCGGTATAAATCGGTTAAACAAGAAAACGGAAGAATTCTCTTATTATACAAATGATAAGTCAAGGAATTCTCTGGCTTTTGACAATATAAAATCAATTGTTGTTGATAAAGGTCAGAATTTATGGATTGCACTATTTAACGGGGGGCTGGATTATTATAATGCAAAATCCGGTCAGTTTTATAACTTTAAACAGACAACAGGGTCTAATTCGATATTAGATAACAGTCTCAGGAAAATCGTACTCGAATCCGATTCCGGTTTATGGATTGCATATCAACGCAAAAAAGTAGAGATTTCCTTCTATTCTTTCAAGACCAAACAATTCTATCATCATAGTCCTGTTGGGGAGAACACGCAATATATATTTGATATGTTGAGGGGACGAGAGAACCAGCTATGGGTACTTAGTAACGAAAGCCTTTATCTGATGGACATAAAGACGAAAGTTATGAAAAAAATAAATCGCCCGGATTCTGTCTTTTTAAATTTTAGTGCGTTTTGTTTGGACGATTCCGGTAATTTATGGATAGGAACTATAAAAAACGGGTTAGTTAAATACGATGTTAATGCTGATAAATTTATCCTTTTTGATAAAATTCTTAATTATAATGTTTCCTCTATCTACAGTATCAATTATGATGGGGAAGATAATTTGTGGATAGGTACCGATGATGGGCTTTTCAGGTATAGTATATCGAATAATACTTTTTTTGAATATGACAAAGGAGATGGCACACAGGGACGAGTATATTATCCCTTGGCCTCGATGAAAAGTATGGGTGGAAAATTATATTTTGGTGGTACAACCGGCTTTACCGTGATCGACCCACAGGAAGTGAGCCTTAATATGCATAAACCTAAAGTTATTATCTCTGATTTTTATATAGATCATCAGCCTTCGAAATTAAACTTTTCTTCTAAAGATTCTATATATGAGATTGTGTTGAGCCATAATCAAACTAACTTCGGGTTCAAATTCTCTTCCGATAATTTTCTCCTTCCCGAGAAAAACCATTTCAAATATAGAATGAGAGATTACGACAATCGTTGGATCGAAGTAGATGCATCTAGTCGTACAGCTATGTATTCCAAAGTTCCGGCGGGCACATATTATTTTGAAGTTCTTGCATCCAATAATGATGGAATATGGAGCGAAACACCAACCGTTATTAAAATAATACGAAAATCGGCGCCATGGTTCAGTTGGCCGGCTTATGTTTTATATGCCCTTTTAATATTGGGAGTTTTGTCGCTTATAATACGTTATTATATTGAAAAGAAGAATCTGAAAATGCAGCTGTATTTAGATAATATAGAGAAAGACAAAAAAGAAGAAATACATCAATCGCAGTTACGTTTTTTTACGAATATATCCCATGATTTCAGAACCCCGTTATCTCTGATAATGGCATCTCTTGATCGTTTAAGAGAGGATGGTATAAAAGAATATTATTATCGTATCCTTAATAGTAATACTCAGCGTCTTCTGAATTTAGTAAACGAACTGATGGATTTTAGAACGATCGAAAATGAAAAAATGAATCTCGAAATACAACCTCTCGATTTGAATAGTTTCCTCGAGGTGGTCGCCGCAGATTTTTCTGATTATGCTAAGCAAAGGGATATTGACTTTAAGATAGTGTGTGATCCGGCTTTACCTACAAACCTTTATGTGGATAAGAAAATTGTAGAAAAAATAGTTATGAATTTGCTTAATAATGCATTCAAATATTCAAAAGAGGGAAGTTCTATCTCGTTAGAAACTTATTCCAATATTGATTCTTTCAAATCCCAATATGAAAATAGCTATACAGTTGAAGGTAGTCAGGTTGCGGAAAAAGCTTTTTCGATTGTCGTGAGAGATACAGGAGTGGGAATTACAAAAGAATCAATAAGCAGTGTTTTTGAAAGGTTTTATAAAGTAAACACTGTAAATGCCGACTCCCATTTGGGTACAGGCATTGGCCTGGCCCTTGTAAAAAGTCTTGTATTGTTACACAAAGGAACAATTACAATTTTGAGTGAACGGGGAAAAGGAACAGATATGGTTGTCTGTCTGCCATTAGATATAAAGTTATATGAAGAAACCGATTTTTTGAAAGAAGAGATTAAGATAGATGATTTAGCCAAGAGAGAAAAAGAAGATGTCAATGAAAAACTTGACGAAACTATATTATTATGTGATAAGAAAAAAGTATTGATTGTTGAGGATAATGAAGATTTGCGTAGTCTTATTGCAGATTCCTTGTCTGCAGATTATGAAATTATTGAGGCTTCTGATGGGCTAGTTGCCTCAAAATTAATAAACAGTATGGAGCCAGATCTGATAATTAGTGATATAATGATGCCTTTAAAGGATGGGGTAACGTTATGTCATGAAATTAAAAATGATATAAATACTTCCCACATCCCATTTATTCTTCTTACAGCAAAGACAAGTTTAGAGAGTAAAATAGAGGGTGTAGATTCGGGAGCAGATATGTATTTTGAAAAACCTATAGATCTAAACTTCCTGCGAATTTCGATAAACAATATATTTAAGTATCAGCAGCAGTTGAAGGAATACTATGCCAAGAATTATTTTGCAGACAGCGCTGAGTTGTCGCAAAATGAACAGGATAATAAATTCTTGAAGAAATTTATAGATATTATTGAGGCGAATATTGACCAGTCCGAAATGGATGTGAATTATATAGCTACCGAATTATCTATAAGCCGAAGCAAACTATATACTAAAATAAAAACATTGACCGATAAATCGATTGTTGAGTTTATCTTGAATTATAGGCTTCGTAAAGCAGCTCGTCTCATTATAGAAGAAGATATGACGATGCGGGAAATTATGACTCAAATTGGTATAGAAAGTCAGCCCTATTTCACAAATGCTTTTAAGAAAGAATTTGGGCAGACACCTACAGCCTTTGCCGCAAAGCATAAAAAGAAAAAGAAATAATGTCTTCAAACGTCTTATTGATAAGTGATTGTATTTTTGTGTGCATTTTTCATGAAAAAAGTATGTCGAAAAGTTTGGATTAAAGGATTATTTATCCTTATCTTTGCACCCGCTTTATCACCCAATGGTACTGGTTAATCGAGTGGATACAGAGAATTGGGATTACCGGAATGGGATTATCAACCGCCTTTGTTTAATATAAGGATTAGGATTACCCTACGGATTAAGCGAAAAAACAAAGCGATCTTTGAAGGAATTGAAATAACAACATTAAGAGTGTAGTACAATAGAATGAAGAATGAGGAATGAAGAATTTAATTTTTCACTTTTAATTTTTCATTTAAAGAAGGGT
>NZ_BAAHWU010000049.1:0-21811 GCF_054601275.1 Dysgonomonas reticulitermitis
CTCACAATCGTTATTTATCATCTCTCAAAGAACGCATTGCCAAATTCTGGCGACTATTTTCATCGGCGGACAGGCCGAATGAATTCATTAAAAATATTTGTGTAATTAATTTTTAGATATTATATAATAAAGATTTTTCTTTTCCAATTGAAGTAACCAAATATAGAAACGACGAAAAAGATAAAGAACAAAATGCCGGACATTATGTCGTGTTGCAGAAAAAGTAAGCAAGAAGATATTAAGTTTGCCGGTATAACTAATAACCATTGCTCTGCCCACTTTCGGGAAATCATCCATAAAGCGACAATATTAAGAGATGTAGTGAGTGAATCTCCAATAGTAATCACAGACTGATTTTCACTGAACTGATTCAAAATCAACCAAATAAAAACAAAGACAAGAACAACTGTAATAATAACAGGTAAAATATATCTTTTTTCCACATGAGATATTAGCTCCTCCCCTGTCTCTCTGTCTCTATTTCGTGTAACCCAAGCAATCCATCCATATACTGATGCAATCAAGAAGTAGACATAGATCGCCATACTTGCATATAGCTTAGTGGTATAGAATATATAAATATAAAATATTGCCATAACTATACTGGCAGCCCACATCCAGGCATTAGCCCGATATTCCAGAAAGAGGTATATCAAACCTATGACAGCCCCTATTATGCTTATCCGGTTATTTTCAATAAAAACGAATATATCTTCCATTTTCGCAATATTATTATGGAGTACCGAAGTATGGCTAATAAACGATACTCCATAAAATAACGGTTTTAAAATCTATATCTTATACGTCCCATCAGATTTGCTCCTGCCTGAGGATATACACCTTTGTATATTTCTCTACTGCCATCGGGAAAAGTATAAGGGTCTACCCATGCATTTGCATTGTATTTGATACTGGCCAGATTATTGATAAGAAACTGGAAGTCCAATTTTCCAATCTTCCGGATATCCAAAGAGTAAGATGCAATCATATCAGTAACCAGATATTCAGACAAGCGATTATCCGGATTCGATGTATTATCGTAATACATACTGCCAACATACTTATTTACGAATGAAAGGCTGAAGTCTTCTTTTTCAAAAGGTTTAAATGTCACACTAAAACTACCGACTGCCTTTGGTGAAAAGGAAATATCAGTTGATTTATAAAACTCTGTCACTTGCTTATATGGTATCAACGGGTCATAAGTATCAGGGTCATATACTGTGTAATAAGCCGTATAATTCTGTATTTTGTTTCGGCTCAAAGTGACATTCCCATCCAATTTCAACCAGTATGCCGGCGTATAAGCTATAGCCAGTTCTATTCCTGTACGATAGCTGTCAGGAACATTTTCTTGCAGTTTATAGCCCACATCGTTGAGTTTTCCGGTCTGAACAAGTTGATCTTTATATTTCATGTAATAGATATTTGCACTGAAAGCGAATACCGTATTCGTGTATTTATAGCCTAATTCGTAATCATACAGACGTTCGGAAGTTATGTCTCGCGCTCCCCCTCCTTTCAGAGATTCTTTCAGGTCGGAACGGAGCGGCTCCCTGTTGGATATGCCAAATGATGCATAGAGTTCGTTGTAATCGGCAAAACGGAGCGATAACCCAACCTTGGGATTTATAAAATTATAATAATTCTTATTCGTAAGATCAACAAGATCATCATCCAAACCCTTCATGCGATAGTCTATATAACGATCTTGAATCTCCGCGAAGAAAGACAAATTATCAAGCGGTCGGTATTCTGCTTTCAGGAAGAAGTTGGCATCTTGTTTTACAGCCGAATTCCGGTTCCATTCATACCCATCCGGAATATTTTGATTGTACTTTGCCCAAAGTAATCTACCATAATGATCTCCATCATAGTAACTATACATTCCTCCTAAGGTCAGAGCAAACTCATTTCTGTCATACTTCAGATTGAGGCCTCCCACATACAAGTCGTTCATCATTTGTTTTCGATGGATAACATCCGACTTTTTATACGTAACCCCATCGACTACTTGATTTTCAAGGCCGTAATTCGCAAACTTCCTACCGGTTTTATAATTTTCATAATATCCGTAACCATGATTATAACTCAGATTTGCATTTAAAGTCAAACTATGGGACAAATAGCGCGTATACAATAATTGTCCGATATTTGAGTAATAATTATCAGTCTCATTATCATAATACCGGGTGCGGCCGTTATCGTCCTTATACTCTCCGGCAGAGTTATAGCGTCTATCCACATCCAGCATGCTTGGGTCTATGCCTTCCCACGTAATTCCGGTATGTTGCACACCATCCATATAGATCAAACGGATAAGTTGTTTATCTGTATAATGGGATACAGCTGCATACAGATTTCGATGATCAACCTTTCCGTTTCGTATATATCCATCACTTTTCACATAAGAATAACGGGCATCGACAGACAAGCCATTTTTCATAATACCTGTTCCGGCAGCTCCCGATAGCAATAGAGTATTATACTGTCCGTATGCCGTCGACAAATCAGCATACGGTTTTGCCCTCCCTCCCAATGTTTGCATAGATATACTGGCTCCAAACGAGGCAGTTCCGTTGGTAGACGTCCCCACCCCTCGTTGCACCTGTATGCTTTGCAGAGAATTGGATAAATCAGGTAAGTTTACCCAATATACTTCCTGACTTTCAGGGTTATTTAACGGCATACCATTCAATGTGATATTGATACGGTTGGCGTCTGTTCCACGAATACGGAACGATGTGTTACCAACCGGTGTTCCACCCTCAGTGTAGGAAACGACTGACGGCAAAGTTTGAAGTAATGCCGGAATGTTTTTGGTAGCGTTTTCTTTTTTTATTTCACTCTCATTCATGTTAGATACCGCTACCGGGGCATCATTAGAAACACGTGTAGCAGAAACAACTACTGCATCGAGCTTGACAACTTTCAGGCTATCCGCCTGCTGAGCATGTAATCCGCCTGTCAATAAGATAGCAGATAAAGTAATAAATACCTTTTTCATTTAAAATACCATTTTTTGAACATACCAAAACATATGTCCTGATGTTAAACAAAAAAGGGGTTTTAATAAGATTATTTCCCGAAGTTTAAAATATGCATACGCGCGAAAAGCATAATTTCTACTCCCTACGCCGGTATTATCCGGATCAGGTATATGGGTATGATCTCAGCCCGTTCTATTAAGGCACCCCTAAGATTTCGTCGCAAAGATAATTATTTGCTTATAACTATGAACAAATTTCCTCAGTAAAAGTTTATCGTGTATATATTAATCATTAATTTTAGTTAAAAAGAACTTTTTTTGATGTGACGATGTTACAAAACGGAAAAAACAGAGTCGTATAAATAAATGGATAATAATATTAACTTTGTTGCTAAATTATAAATATTATGAGAAGATATAAAAACAAACTATTTGCGATTCTACTGAGTGTGTTAGCTGTAATCTCGTTTACGTCATGTGATGGTTATGAGTGGCGGGAAGCTCAATTAGTCAGATATTCAACAATTACAGCAGCATCAAATGGTGCAATAGTAGAAAACATAGCAGTTAATTACGACTTTGTAGAAGTTAGCGGACGTTACGACCGGATAGACGACATTCGATTCCATGGTGGATATATAGATATAAACACTAGAGATTACATTCGTGGATTTGATCTAAGACTCTCAAACTCTGACGCCTATTTATCGGTTGATGTGCTAAACAGTGTCGGAGGAAGACTTGAGGGTCGACAAGTTAACGATTTTCTAAATGCTGTAGTCGAAGTAGTTAGACGCAACGGATATGCTACTATATATGTAGATGGTACAGCCAGCAATAGAGCAAGTTTCGAGCTTGTTTTCTTTATTGATATCGATGCCTATGTTAGCTACTAACATAGACGAAATACAGGAAATAGATAATTCTTCATTATCCCTCAGGGATAAATATATTCAACTTAAGCGGATACTCGAAAGAAACTGCAAAGACATCACTACCGGTGAGTCTTTGCAGTTTCCTTCTTTATTTTCGCGCCTTGTCTTTATCTCTCAGAAATACAAATTACCCAAATTTTTAGAATGGCGTTTGCAAAATATACGGATAAAGACAAACTTCCTGCTTCGTAACGAAAACAACTTAATTTCTCCATATCAGTACCGGCAAGCAAAAGAAACTTTAGAAGCCTTTCTATTATTCCTGCAAGATGGAACATGTGAACTTCCAACCGAAGAAGAAAAACCCTCTCCTGCCGAAATCCCGTTAGACAGGATACGTGTTCAGGTCGTAGAATTAAACAAGGAAAAAGAAATCATTGTTTGCCAATCGGATATCTTGCCCGAAAACGTACTAAATGTGAAATATAACGTTTCGGCTATCAATGACATTTTTAATGAAACAATAGAACAATTGTGGATAGGAGCCCAACTTAATCTGATAGATATAAAGATTGATGAAAAAGGGCGCTACATCCCGGGAATGATTGTACTCGAACCCGACTATCTGATCGATGCCTCGGCTATGGCTGAATGTTTTCAATCCTATAGCAGTTCTTATCTCCATTATTTCCGCAGGAAGTTTGAACCAACGGCTAATACACATTATATATTGCTTGGTAATCTGGCTAACTTCTTTTTAGATGAACTTATTTATGCCGAAGATGCTGCAAACCTGACTTTTGAGGAATCGTTCCGGAAATCATTCCGGCTGATGCCTTTTGAATATTCGTCCTGCCCTGAAATACAGGATAACATTGCGTTTCGCGACTTTATGGCAAAAGCCCGCAAACAATTTGAGAATATCAGGCGGGTTGTTCTGAACGATATGCCGGCAAATGGATTCAATATATCCGATTGCACTTTAGAACCTTCCTTCTTTTGCGAAAAGTATGGTTTTCAGGGAAGGTTGGATTTACTTCAATTATCAGACAGCGAAACGGGCATAGATCGTATAATAGAACTAAAATCGGGGAAACCTCCTTATCCACCGGAAGATGTAACGAAGATAGCAACTAATCATGAAACCCAGACAGCGATCTACCGACTGATGGTTCAATCGGTATTCAACAAAGACCCACGACATATTTACCCGACTATTTTATATTCTTCGGCAGACAATCCGGGTGAGAATCTTCGCTTTGCCGCCGCTTACCGCCGGTTAGAAAAAGAAATAATTAATGCGCGAAATCGAATCATTGCTACAGAACACGATTTATACGTTGGCAATGTGGCCTCTGTTGAACAGATATTTCACAAATTATTTGACTTGGATAGCTACGGACAAGTTCCCCAGTTTTTTTCTGATAAGATAAATGAATTAAGGAAGATATTAGATAAAGCGACGGAACCGGAAAAAGCATATTTCTTTCGATATGTGAATTTTATCAGCCGCGAACTCTATCTGCAAAAGACAGGCGATGAAGGATACGACCCGGCAATGAGTGTTTCCGCTTTATGGAATACCACATTCGGGGAACGCAGAGATGCTTTGGAGTTAATAGCCAATCTGGAGATAGAAAATATCGACGATAGCGGACGGGATATGACAATCCGTTTTCGTCGCGATGATTCAGGCGATTGTGTCAATTTTCGCGAAGGTGAAATATGCATCTTATACCCGAAGCAGAGCGATAAAGACTCTATCCTGACGAATCAGATACTGAAAGGAACAATAGTAGAAATATCCGCGACGCACGTTCTACTGAGATTCCGTTACAAACAAAGAAACCATCGTATTTTTGATCGTTACCGTTACTGGACAGTAGAGCACGACAAGCTTGACCATACTTACAATGCCATGTTTAAAAGCTTGTTTGCTTTTCTTTCTGCTCCTGCTGATAAAAAAGAATTGCTTTTAGGTTTAAGAGAACCCGTTTCGACTGATAAATATCCTACTAAAGATAATCTGACCAAAGAAGAAAAACAAAAAAACGTTATTGAGAAAGCATTAGCCGCTGAAGACTATTTCCTCATCGTTGGGCCCCCCGGAACAGGTAAAACTTCCATATTTGCCCGTCAGTTAATAGAACGGTTTTATGCCGGTGAAAATGTCAATATTCTTGTCATGGCATATACAAACCGTGCCGTCGACGAGCTTTGCGCTTCTATATCTCAAGCCTTTTGTGAAGATGAAACGATTTGCGATAAATATATCCGTATTGGCTCGGAGCTTTCCTGCGGAGAAGCATACCGCCGGCGTCTGTTGCAAAATATATCGCATAACGCCAATAGTAGGAAAGAATTATTGGAGACAATCGGCTCTACACGCATCTTCGTCGGTACGCTCGCATCCATAACGGGCAAACCGGAATTATTAGGTCTGAAAAAATTCGACGTAGCCATCATAGATGAAGCATCTCAGATCCTGGAACCGCAAATTATCGGATTATTGCCCTTGTTCGATAAGTTCATTATGATCGGCGATCATAAACAGCTATCCACAATAACCTTACAAAACGAAAATAAATCGAAGGTCTCGGAAGAAAGGCTTAATGCCATAGAACTGTACGATTGCCGTGAATCTCTTTTCGAACGGTTATTCCGCATTGCAAGCAAAAAAGAATGGACACATACTTACGACACATTGACCTATCACGGACGCATGCACGAAGATATAGCTTTGCTGGTAAATACTCCGTTCTATGACAACATACTTAAAGTTGCCACCGACAGACAAAGCGCGCCTCTAAGGTATGAATCCTTTGATGATTCTGATAAATTCCAATCGCTGATAGCTACCCGGCGGGTTGCCTTTATTCCTGTACGAACCATTGACGACTCTAATTTATCGAATAAGGTTAATTCGGCAGAAGCCGATATTGTTGTATCTCTATCCAAGTCTTTACTTGATTTGCACAAAAGAAACGGAATAAACTTCGACACAAGCAGGGCGCTTGGTATTATAACCCCTTATCGTAACCAGATCGCATTAATCAGGCACAAACTGGAGGAAACTGAAATCCCCGAATTCAAAAATATTATGGTAGATACGGTCGAACGGTATCAGGGAAGCCAGCGCGATGTTATTATTTTGTCTTTTTGTTTCAACAGACCTTATCAATTAGGATACTTTAGCAATATGAACCAGGAAGGCACTGTGGATCGCAAATTAAACGTAGCTCTGACCCGCGCCAGAGAACAATTGTTTTTAGTGGGAAACGATCATATTTTAAATTTAAATCCAATCTATAGGGAGATTCTTAGGACAGGGCAAAAAAAAATGAAAAATTAAAAATTAAAAATGAAGAATGGCGCGAAGCGATGAAAGCTTATAACCCGTACCCGCAACTGACTTGTAACGATATTGTCCGGCGCTGGTTTTATCTATAGATATAGTGATAATTTGAGAATTAGCGAATTTGAAACAACGTTCAACGGAACGAAGTGTAGTTAAAATTAGCAAATGGCGCGAAGCGGCAATAACAGTCAACAGTCATCAGCCATCAGTCAACAATGGTGCGAAGCGACAAAGGCTATAAGCTAACAGCTAATGGCTAATTGAGTGTGGAGTTTTGTTACATTTTAGTTAAAAAGTTACGAGTAGACGAGGTACGAGGTACAAGTTGTTGACTGCTGACTGTCGCACGTCATTGCGAGGGTTTACCCGAAGCAATCCATTAATAATCAATACTCTGGATTGCTTCACTCCGTTCGCAATGACGAAAAGGTCGACTGTTTACTGACTACTAACTACTGTTTACTGTAGAAGTTTGTTACTTTTTAGTTAAATTCTGGTTTGTCATGCTGACGATAGGAAGCATCTCCTGTCTTTCGGGGATCGGAATCCTTCCCTGCGGTCAGGATGACAAAGAGGGTAGCCGCGCAAGCAAGGGGCTAACGGCTAAAAGCTAAAAAATAACTGTGGAGTTTGTTACTTTTTAGTTAAAGGTAATATCCCCATCTAACTAACTGAAACACAATATTTATATAAAAACAGGTAACGAACAAGTAACGTTGTTAACGCACTATCCTGCTGTATTTTGCATGACGACAAATAACTCATTTTTCCTGTCAAAGGTATGGAAAAAACCATGAATTTAGCAATCAGATAATCCCTTATTTACGAAAATACCCTGCACACAGTTTTTTTGCTGTTGCAGGGTATATTTCAGGATAAGGCAGTAGTATCAGGCGGCAGCTTCCCCATATGCCGCTTCCATGATTTCTCCGTCATCGTCCGGTACTTCACCGATTTGGGCTTGTTCGGGTAGTCCGGGGTACAACGGTATATCATCCATATCCGGATTGTCGAACGTTTCCGGTTCCGGCGCGTATTCCCCTGTTGCTGTTTCAACATCCGGTGCAGATGTTTCTTCGCTTCCTGTTATCGCCGGAAGAGTTTTTGCTTCTGCTCCTTCCGCATTGTCGCTGTTATACGGCTGCAACTGTAGTATCCGCTCTTCTATCCGCTCATGCTTTTTCCGGTAAGCTTCATTACACTGCTGCTTTATCCCGGTAACCTTGTCAGGGAAATGTGTCGCCACGAATTCGAGCAACAGCCTGGATTTGAGGCAGTCGCCGGAAGCCTGCGAAAGGGCATGGATGATAAAGTCCCTGCGCAGGACGTTCTCCTGCTCTATGGAACGGAAGGCTACCAGTTCCAGCTTCTCCTCGTCTGTAATCGCCTGCCTGTTTTCAATGCCGAACGTATCATAATTCTCCCTGCGCAGGAAGGCCAGCATGATAAAGTAAAGCAGTTCCTGCTCGCGCGGTGAAAAGTCTTTCGCGGGAATAACGCTTTCTTTTACATAGCGCTTTATTCCCTCTACGCCTTTTTCGATAGCTATCTCCTTGTTGCGTATATCATAGCCTGCTATCAGGTGGCATAGGTATGAAAATAATTATATATTTTTAACGAACTGTTGATGCAATTGAACAGAATAATGCTTATACTTATATTTTATAATATCATTCATAATATCATTTTTTATTCTATTGAATTATGAACACCCTGAATTTTGCAACACCTTTTGCGAAACCCTTATATCTAATGCTTAAGCCTGTCGGTGCGGCATGTAACCTGAGATGCAAATACTGTTATTATCTTGAAAAAAAAGAATTGTATCCTGATGACAACCAGTATATAATGTCCGATGAACTTCTGGAACGTTTTATCAAGCAATATCTGGAGTCGCAAACTATGTTGCAAGTGCTTTTCACATGGCATGGTGGTGAGCCGTTGATGAGGAGTATTTCTTTTTATAAGAAAGCGTTGGAATTACAGAGAAAATACGGACGTGGACGACAAATTGATAATAGTCTGCAAACCAACGGCACATTACTGACCGATGAGTGGTGCCGCTTTTTTAAAGAAAATAATTTCCTGATCGGAATTTCAATGGATGGACCGCAACATTGCCATGATAAATACCGGAAAGGAGCTAATAACGGGCCTTCGTTCTACAAAGTCATGCAAGGGGTATCTTTATTGAAAAAGCATGGAGTAGAATTTAATATAATGGGTGTAGTGAACGACTATAATGTTGATTACCCACTCGAATTCTATAATTTTTTCAAGTCTATGGATTGCCGTTTCATACAATTTACCCCGATTGTAGAACGTATAAACGGGGAACCTACTCCGTGGAATGTCCCTGCTTCTAAGTGGGGTGATTTTCTTATCGCCATATTCAACGAATGGGTGAAAAACGATGTAGGACAGTTTTATATTCAGTATTTCGATTCTACTCTGGCAAATTGGGTAGGAGAAAGCCCCGGAGTATGTACACTTGCCCGATATTGCGGATATGCGGGAGTTATGGAGTTCAACGGAGATGTATATAGTTGCGATCATTTTGTATATCCCGAATACAAATTAGGCAATATAAAGCACCGGACATTAACGGAAATGATGTACTCTTCTCAACAAGTAAAATTTGGCCAGGATAAATATGATAAACTTCCCCGGCAATGCAAGGAATGCGATGTGTTATTTGCTTGTCACGGAGAGTGTCCCAAAAACAGAATCATAAAAACAAAAGACGGAGAGGAGGGGTTGAATTATCTGTGCGAAGGTTATTATAAATTTTACAAGCATGTAGCACCCTACATGGATTTCATGAAAAAAGAACTTGATGCACAGAGGGCTCCTGCTAATATTATGCAATACCTTCGGGAGAAAAATGCTATGATATAGATTTCAAGACAAGATATATGAAAAATAAATGGAAGATATTGTTCGTATTGGTATTGTTTTCAAATGCTTTTTCTGCTCAAAACAATATCGAAGTCGTCGAATATACTTATAAAAAAAACGATGAAGTCAATCTTAAACTTCAGGTTTTCAATCCTGAAAATTTAAACTCTGAAAACTCATATCCTGCTATAATATTTTTCTTCGGTGGTGGTTGGCAAACCGGCACACCTCAGCAATTCGAGCCACAAGCACAATATTTTGCAAGTCGTGATATAGTTTCTATTTTAGCCGATTACCGTACCGAATCGAAAAACGGAGTAAGTCCGGATGAATGTGTGAAAGATGCCAAAGCGGCTATCCGATATATACGGAAGAATGCCGCGGAATTGAATATTGACCCTGACAGGATAATCGCATCCGGTGGTTCTGCCGGTGGGCATCTGGCTGCTGCGACAGCTCTGTGCAAAGGCTTTAATCATAGTGATGATGACTTGTCTATAAGTGAACATCCCAATGCTTTGGTGTTATTCAATCCGGTAGTTGATAATTCGGAAGAGGGGTACGGTTATGAGCGTGTCTCTGAATTTTTTCCTGCAATATCCCCATTACATAATATTGCCGAAGGCGTACCTCCGAGCTTGATCCTACTCGGCTCGAAGGACAAACTTGTTCCAGTAAGAGTCGCGGAAGAGTATAAAAAAAGGATGGAAGACGTAGGTTCACGTTGTGATGTAATCATATATGAAGGGGAAGGGCACGGATTCTTTAACTATAAAAAAGAGAAGTCCGAAATGTATATCCGTACACTTTATGATGCTGATATCTTTCTCGAATCGCTGGGTTATCTGAAAGGAGAACCAACAATTGGGATTAATTGAATACATAAAAATATGGCTGTATACCATTGCGATCACAGCCATAACACTTAAAAAAGTATATTACTATCCTCAAGAAAATAATATCAATTCGAACCTGACAAAACAATAAGGCTAAGACCACATATAAAGAATATAAACATCAGTGTTAAAAGGGTATTAACTACTTTAGGTGAACCCTTGAACTCTTTCCAGATGAATAATCCCCATATAACGGCTATCATTGGAGCTCCTTGCCCGAGTGCGTACGAGATTGCCGAACCGGCTTTTCCTGCCGCGATATAACTGAACAATGTACCCAAAGCCCAGATACAACCGCCCAAAACACCTACTATGTGAGTTCCGGTCGAGCCTTTAAAATATTCGCTGTAACTTACAGATGTTCCCACAAATGGTTTTTTCATAACCAGCGTATTGAAAAGGAAGTTGCTCACAAATACTCCTACCGCAAACACAAAGAAGGCAGTGTAAGGAGTGATCATTCCAGTCGTTGGCGATTCGAAATTGTTCAAATCCATTGCCGAGGCAACAAAGCGGTAGA
This sequence comes from Dysgonomonas reticulitermitis, assembly GCF_054601275.1. Taxonomy (NCBI): domain Bacteria; kingdom Pseudomonadati; phylum Bacteroidota; class Bacteroidia; order Bacteroidales; family Dysgonomonadaceae; genus Dysgonomonas; species Dysgonomonas reticulitermitis. Next base: position 11,537 of record NZ_BAAHWU010000049.1, read on the forward strand.
AAAATGACATCAGAATACCGGCAACAGCAGCCAGATAAATACCTTTTTTAGCGGACTTGCTTGTACCTCCCGAATCTTTCTTTCCGGCGGCAACGCCATTCAGGACGATAGCTACGACGACCAGAGCTACTCCTATAAATAAGAATACCGGGTCGCCTTTGGGTGCCCCGAAGTAATTAATAAATACACCTAGCACAAGAGCCAGACCGACACCCAAGGGGAATGCTACAGCCATTCCGGCTATGGATACAGCTGCTGCTAAAAGAATATTGGAGGCATTGAAAATAATACCGCCTACAACTGCACTAAGAAGATTCGATGAATCTGCTTGTTGTAAATCTTCTAGGAAACTACGTCCCGAAGTACCTATGCTTCCTAATGTGAAAGCCATGACAATGGAGAAAAGCAGGATTCCTATCGTATAATCCCAATAGAAGAGCTCATATCTCCATGTCTTACTTGCTAATTTTTGTGCGTTACCCCACGATCCCCAACAAATCATAGTGATAATACAAAACAAAATTGCTAAACCATAACTATTGACTATAAACATAACATATTGATTTTTAGTTAATATTTCACTTTTATTGTGCGACCTTATATTCCGGATTCGGTTCCATCATTTTAGCATTTACCTGTTTTCTCCAGTTGTGAAGCATCTCACGTAATTCATTAACCTTATCAGGTTCGCATGACACGAGGTCGTGTTGTTCTCCGATATCGTCTTTCAGATTAAATAACTGAACGGTATTGGTTTCGAAGTATTCAAGCAATTTATAATCGCCGCAACGGACAGCTCCTCCCGGGCTTTGCATTCCGTGATTGCTATAATGAGGAAAATGCCAGAAAATAGCATCACGACCGATCTCTGTCTCACCTTTCAACAGGGGAGTGATACTCACTCCATCAGCTTCAATTTCGCACCTTGCTGGAATATTCAGCATATCCAGAATAGTCGGAAGAAAGTCCGGTCCTGTAACGGGAACATCACAAACTACATTTTGTAATCCCTTACCCGGCCATTTTACAATCATCGGTACACGAATACCTCCTTCATAATTCCAGCCTTTAGCTCCACGCAGTGGTAAATTGGAAGTTGAAAACGCTTTATCCAGATTCTTTTCTTTAATTACACGCTCCGGATTAAAGAAATTGGCTGCCCCCATTCCTCCGTTATCAGAATAAAAAATTACAATGGTGCGGTCGTCTATACCCAATTCTTCCAATTTGTCGAGTACACGTCCGAGGCTTTCGTCCATACTTTCGACCATGCCTGCAAATTCCACATTATCCTGATGCTGTTTAATATGTACGGTACGATCAGCGAAAATCCGATAATCGTCATATTTTTGATGTAGCACATTATCAACCGGTGTACCCGGGTTTCCTTCGAATATGAAAGCAGGGCTTTGAGGAGCCGACATATCAGCCAGTTTTTTCTTATATTTTTCCACTAAATCGGGACGTCCTTCAATCTGGTCATGTACCGCAAAGTGTGACAAGTATAAAAAGAAAGGTTGGTCTTTGTTTGCCTCAATATATTTCAGAGCCTCGGTTGTGAGTCGATCAGTCAGGTATTCACCTTCCGATCCATCTTCGAGGCCTTCCAATCCGTATGGTGAAAAATAACCTTTATTGGGCCATCCTTTATTCCATCCCGAAGGTACATGATAATCGAATCCCTGTTTTTCTATTGACTGCGGATCTTCTCCCAGATGCCATTTTCCGTAAATGGCTGTCTTGTAACCGTTTTTCTGAAGAACTTTCGGAATAGTAGCGACATTGTAAGGCAGATGTTGATTGATTTCTACATTCTTCAATTTCTGGAACGGAAAATCACGCCTGCCGGGAAGCCAGTCTGTGAGGTTGATCGAAGCAGGATATTTTCCTGTCAATATACTTGCCCGCGAAGGAGAACTTACATGGCACGATGCATAAGCACCGGAGAAGCGAACTCCTTCCCGGGCAAAGCGGTCGATGTTGGGAGTTTCATAAAAACTGCTACCGTAGCAACCTATATCTGCCCAACCCAGATCGTCTACCAGAAAGAAGACCACGTTCATAGGCTTTTCTTCTTCTTGCCTAGATTGTGCTATTCCTGTACCCAGTAAAGCTACGGCTGCAGTCGATATAAATAGTTTTTGGTTCATCTTGATAAATTTAAATTATTTTCTGAACGTATATGTCTTTGTTTCAATTACAGTTTTATTTCATACGGTTTGTCTCCATATATAATGGCATGGAAATACTCTATTTGAGCAAAATCAACCGGATTCAGGATTTTTATAACCACTTTGTGTTTACCTATCGGTAACTGATAATGCCAGAACGGGGTAAATCTCCGTTTGCTGATTTCGGTCGGAAGTTTTGCTTTTTCAACTAATTCACCGTCTATATACATCTCGGTTTCAAATACATGATTCTTTTTGTATTCCTTCCCATCGGGAGGAGCTGCCAACGCAAAACCGATTCCTTCAAATTCGAATACAATCTCATTATTGATTGTTTTAGGAATTACTTTTCCTGTCGGATAATGTCCTTCAAAAGCTACTTCGAGAGGAATAGGTTTCGCTTCCTGCAATTGGATTACCACTTCACTGTCTTTTACCTCACCGCCGTTTCTCTTAATCATGGCTTCGGCGTGCCGGTACGACATATCATAGGCATCGAGTAATGAAATGGTCGTTCCCATGAACGGAAGTTTTTCTACTTTGTCGAGTCCTTGCAACCAGAATTCGGGAATATTTTTGAAGCCTACGATAGAAGCCAGCACCGCACCTGCAGTAGCTGGGTTACAGTCGGCATCGTCCCCGCAACGGGTCGCTATTTCGAATGTACGTGTGAAATCTCCGTCACCGTATAATAACCCCATAACTACCCATGCCGCATTGATTTTGGCATCGATATTGAAAGGCTGGAAAACACCTAGAGGAGAACCGATATCTGAAGACCATTTCCTGCTGGTTTTGAACCAAGTGGATTTCCAATCGACAGGGTTTTCTTTATGCCATTTAATAACATCATTGATACATTGTGCAAACTTGCTTTCGACCGGAATTACCGCTATTGCTTTTTCGACAATCGATTCAATATCTGCCGGATCGTTGGAAGTCAAAGCATAGGAATACAGGGCAGCAACAAACACACCTCCGTAATAACCGTCACCGTAATTCATAATATGCCCTACTTTGTCACATACCTCGATTGCAGAATTGACCATACCCGGAGACATCAGGCCTGCAAAGTCAGCCTCGATCTGGAAGTCGATATCATCGGCACACGGATTATTCAGCCAATGTCCTGATTGGGGAGGTATAAGCCCGTTCTGAATATTATATCTGGCAGTCTGGTTGGCATACCATAACTTATAATCAGCATTGGCAAACGATTCGGCAAATGCCTGAGCCGGTGCATCCACTCCCTGTTCTTCAATCACTTTCATGAAAGAAAGATCCATATAAATGTCGTCATAAGTACCCGGTCTTTCTCTGTATTCTACCCACATAGCCGAATCGTTCCATTCCAGTTTTTGGTAATCCTGAACCATCGTGGTATTATATTTAAACTCGGCCGGTAGTCCGAATGTGACACCGATAGTCTGAGCAGCCCAGGCCCCCTTTATCTTATCTTTCAACAGTTCTTTCGAAATAGTAACGGTTTTCTCATGGTTGGTTGTACCTTCTGTTTTGGGAGAAGGAGAACATCCGACAATGAATATAGCAAATAAAATAATCAGGCTTTTCACGGATATTGTTTTTCTCGATTTTAGAAAGGTTCTTCGTTCGCACTTCATTTCTTCACAAATTTTATTTGGTTATTTTCATCTATCTTGATAATATAAACTCCCGGATTGAGTTTCGAAACCTCTACTTGTGTTCCTCGTCCCGACAGCATCACTTTTCCATTCAGAGAATATACTTTATACCGGGTATTTTCAGGAATAATTTATAAGAAGTAGTTCCGTTGATTCCAGACGAGGCGTCAAAAGTAGTCGTGAGGTTAGTCTTTCCGGGAACTCCGGTCCAGTTCAAATTCTCCATATCACCTGAAAGGATAAAGTTATAAGTCTGTGCCTGCGTATAACTAAAGAGGAAAATACCACAAAGCGTAATCAATACAATTCTCAAAAAGCTTAAGTTTTTTTCCATGGCTATATGAATTAAATAATTAAAAGTCTTAATCTTTAAGGAGCTTCTTTATTTTACCGCAAACTCTACGTTCTTTCGCAGAAAATCGGCTGCTTCATCTTCTGTCGGAATAGAGGGTTGGGCTCCCATCCGTGTAACGCAAATGGCTGAGGCAGCCGTTGCAAATTGTAGTATTTGTTCCCAACTTTCGCCCCGAGCTAATCCCGTAGCCAATGCTCCGCAGAATGTATCGCCCGCAGCTGTAGTGTCCACCGCTTTTACGCAGAATGCCGGAACAGAATAGAATTCCTCTGCGTTTTTCAACATACAGCCCTGTTTGCCTAATGTCAGCACAACCGTTTTAGCGCCTAGCTGCAACAAGCGGTCTACTATGGCTTCTTCACCTATTTCATCGATTTTTTCTCCAGAGATACTTTCCGCTTCGGTTTCGTTCACTACTAGAATATCGACCATTTTTATCAACTCTTCGTCCAAAGGCCGTGCCGGAGCTACATTGAGCATTATCGTCTTGTGCTGTTTATAAGCGATTTCGCAAACTGTTTTTATCGTATTATACGGAATTTCCATTTGCATTATTACTATATCACAGGCTGCAATATCGTCCTCTATCTTGCTGATGTAATCGGGAGACAGCATATTGTTAGCTCCCGGCGTAATCACTATACAATTCTCTCCGTTTTCATCTACCAATATGATTGCTGTTCCCGAGGGAGCATCTTCCACAAGTAAAGCAGAGGAGGTATCCAAGCCTGTTTCCCTGAAATATTGTAATGTATTCTTACCGTTCGCATCTGTCCCCAAGCAGGTGATAAATTTTACATCGCCTCCCAGTTTGTGTGCTGCCACCGCCTGATTGGCTCCTTTACCTCCCACGACTTGCAGGAATGACTTTCCGACAATCGTTTCTCCTGCGGTTGGAAATTTTTTAACTGTTGCTGTCAAATCTGTGTTTGAACTCCCAACTACTAATATCTTACGCATAGCTTATTATTTTAGAGTAACTTGCTGAAAATCTTTAAGAACTGCCTTTCCGGAAACAGGCATTTTTTCTTTTTCGGACTTTCTGTTATTTTTTTAACTATCTATGTTTATGCTTTTTTTGAGGTTTTCCGGAAAATACAACAGCACTCTCCAAAAGAATATCCGCTCCGTCTACGGGATTCAGCCACTTCATCTCAAACCGATGTGTAGCATCCGGTAATTCGAAACCCCAAAATATTTCTGTACTACGGGTGGTGAAACTCAATGGTAATTTCATGCTTTTGTATTTTTTACCATCCAAATAGAAATCAACCTCGGCAACATAATCTTCGAATTTGTTTTTATTCCCGGTAATCTTTCCGTTGATGATTACACCATTTCCGTCAAACTCGTATGATTTAAATTCTCTGGCGGAAATACCTTTTTCAGAAGGTTCGGTCGAAAATTGAGGATTTCCGAAAACTTCCCTTTTTATCGGTATACGGTTCACCGGATTTTGTTCCAATCTTACCGCTTTCGGCGTTTGCACTTGGATAGTAACTTTATCACCGTCGATTTTTCCGTTATTCCGTTCAATCATTTCCAAGGCATGCTTAAATCCTATACGGTAAGTCTCATTCAGAGACATGGTAGTATATTTGAAATCAATATCTTCGGCTTTCTGTAAAGGGTTCAACCAGTAATCGGGAATATTGTCATAACCCATGATTGTTCCCAAGATGCCGGCACTTGTAGCCGGATTGCAATCCGAATCCTGTCCGCAACGGGTCGAGATATCCATCGTTTTATAAAAATCACCTTTCCCGTAAAGCAAGCCGATAATTACATATGCCGAATTGACTGTTGCCTCGATATTGAAGGCCAGATGAACCCCTTTAGGACAATCTTCTTCCCAATTGGCATTTTCGATTTCGAACCAGACTTTCTTCCAGTCGTCGGGATATTTTTTACATAAATCGAGCGTTTCCTTCATCCGCTTGTAATAGTTACTTTCTTGCGGAATGGCTTTTAATGCTTCATGAACGATAAACTCAATATCATCGGAAACGAAAGCCAACGCGTACATCGCTGCCATATAAACACCTCCGTACCAGCCATCCCCGTAATTCATAATATGACCGACCTTGTCACAAATTTTGGACGAGCTGTTCACCATTCCGGGAGACATCAATCCAGCAAAATCGGCTTCTATCTGGAAATCGATACAATTGGAGTGGGGGTTATTTCGCCAGTGACCCGATTCGGGCGGCATTACTCCGTTCAGAATGTTATATCGTGCAGCCTGATTGGCGTGCCACAACATAAATTCTGCATTGGCAAAAGCATAAGCAATAGAATCGACAGGTGTATCAAGACCAAGGCGTTCGAAGACATCGACAAACGTCAGGTCCATATATACATCGTCGTACAATCCGGGGTAATACTCCTGATACCACTTTACATAATTTTCATTCCAAGGAATATCGATATACTCGGGAATGAGCCGTCCGAGGTATTTAAATTCGGTCGGACCTCCATAAGTCACACCGATGGTTTGTCCTGCCCATCCGCCTTTTATCTTATTTTCAAGTTCCTTTTTCGTAAAAGTAACTTGCGCAGGAAGTTTATCTTTCGAAAAAACTTTTATAGAAAAAAACAAAAGCAAAAGGACTGTAAATACTGTAAATTTTCTCATATTTTTATTTTTGTTTGGCTTCACTTTTCGTGTTTGAGCGAACCTGTTCGATAATTTTTACCATCTCTGCTACTTTTTCGGGCATATCATTGCACAGATTACTATTTTCTGAAATATCATTGTTAAGATCAAATAAGCGGGGCACTTTATCACTCGGTATGCCCGGATAATATGTTTCAGGCCAACGATGTGACTGAGCCGACTCGATATACTTCCATCCGTCCTTAATCATAATCAGTGCTCCACTTCCCCCGCCTGCCAGTGTTATCGTCTTTCTTACTTGTGGTGCTTTAGCGTCGAGAAGATTGGGTAAGAAACTGTAACTGTCTTCACCTTCGTTTTCTTTCAACTGTTCTCCCATCAAATCGGAAAAAGTACCCATAATGTCACTTGCGCAGATTATATTGTTATTGACCTTTGCAGGTTGTACCTTATCCGGCCAATGTACGATGAAAGGTACGCGTAAACCACCTTCTGACGGGTCTTGCTTAAATCCGCGGAAGTCCCCCGAAGAATTATGGTCATAAGTTATCCATCCGTTTTTCCAGATGATATTTCCTTTTTCGTTGATATATTCGGGTTGATAGTTACCGAAGTATTCCTGATATTCTGGATAACCTTCGTCTTTGTATCGGTTAATCCATACGGCAGGATCTCCAGGACGCGGCCCATTGTCGGAAGTAAATATCAGTAAGGTATTATCGTAAGCATTATTGGCTTTCAGGGCTTTTATTACTTCGTTCACCGTCCAGTCGAGTTCAACGACAATGTCTCCTCGTAATCCCGCCTGACTTTTTCCTTTGGTAAATGTCGGCAAACAAGGACGGTGTATAGCACTTGTCGGGAAATACAGGAAAAGCGGTTGTTCTTTATTATCGGCAAAATGTTTATTTATTACATCCACCGCCTTACGCGTAAGTACCTGATTTATGGTGTGCATATCCCAATCGGGAGCCCTTTGTACGTTTTCGGGAATAAAGTCATACGGTTTCTGATATTCGGATGGGGCATTCAATACCTTGTCATTCTCAATGAGAACCCAGGGCTGCATATTATTCGATCCCGCTATCCCGAAGAAATAGTCGAATCCTCGCTCTATCGGACCGCCTGTTATCGGTTTTGAGAAATCTATGTATTCCTGTAAATTATCCTTAGGTGAGTTGAAAACGTTTTCTCTTGGATTTGCAGGTGCTTTGTCATTCACAGCCCATTCCAACCCCAAGTGCCATTTTCCCACACAAGCGGTGTAATAGCCATGTCGTTGGAGTAGGGAGCCGATGGTAGTTCGTTCGGGTTCAATAAGTGGTTCTTCATAGTTTTTCAGAACGCCGTATTGCAAACGAGTTCGCCATGGGTAACGTCCTGTGATCACACTGTACCGCGAAGGAGAACTCAGAGACGACGAAACGTAGGCATTAGTGAAACGCATTCCTTCCGAAGCCATCTGGTCAAGTACAGGAGTCTGTATCTTGGTGGCTCCATAACAGCTTAAGTCTCCGTATCCTAAATCGTCAGCAAGGATAAGAACTATATTAGGTACCTGTTTATCTTTTTTAGGAACATCGCTTGTTTGTCCCCATGAAGCTGCTGTTGACATTCCTAGAAGTCCCAGCATGTATGCTTTCGGAGATAATACAGGGTATAATTTTTCAAATATTTTTGTTTCCATGATTAACTCAATTTAATCTACTTTGTATTCGAATGCGCCGATATCAGGAATCTCTCCTTGAGGAATAGGGATTCCCGCAAAATCTTCTTCATATCCCAGATTCAAACCTTTGTCGCGGGCGGGACTTCCGATCGTAATCGAAAAATCAGATGGTTCGTTCCCTTTAGCATAATTGGTCAACAGAGGATCGACAATAATGTATGATTCTCCCGGTCCTTCTTTTCCCATAATCAGTTCGCCTGATGCCGCGTAATACAGGTTATTCTCTATGATATTATTCGGCGTGGCTGTGCCTTTTTTCCCCACATTAAAAATGATAATATCGTTTTCAACGACTACTATATTATTTTTGATCGAGGTTTTCGAATTATTCTGGGTAATGTTAAATACACCCCAATCATTCACATTTCTTTTCCTCCGTATGATGGTATTATTTTCGATGCGGCAATCTGCACCGCGCCACATAGCAACGAATTGTTGGTAATCGTCACTTACATTTTGATAGATCCGGAAATTAGAATATGGCGGATTTTGATCGACATCAGTCCACGTCACCTCTATAAATCCCTGACAATCGCGACTGTAATTGTGATGAATGGAAATATTGGATTTAGGTACTCTTGCATCATCTATTTCGATTGCTCCTCCATCGGCTCCGCCTCCATAGCTGTTGGCTCCCCAGGTAATACGAGGATCGACAACACTGTAATTGAAAATGCGATTGTAGCATACCTCCTGATAATCGCCTCCCAGCCAGATGCCGATAGGCCCCCAACCCCATTCTTTCAATAAGCGGTTGCAATCGTGAATGTAATTATTCTCGATAAGCGCATACTCACCATAACTTTTTATACCCACGCCACAATCAAATATCTCATTATTGCGAACAATGCAGTACTTAGCTGTTTTATCAATATAAATAGCTCCCAGTTCCCACATCGTAGTAAAACCGCCGACAGTCGAAGGTAATTCGGCTACTGTATGGTGGCAATACATATTCTCAACCAGAATGTAACTTCCTATCAACCTGATACAGTTTCCGAAGTTATTTTTTTCTGTATCGAATACAGAATTAGTAAATGACGGTGCCGGCAAGCCTGAATCTCCGTAGTCGGTTACAGTTATATAATTATCCCGGGTTCCCGAGCTGTTGATATATAAAGTCCCTGCGAACTCTGAGCCACGTTTAAGACAGATACTGTCACCGGGAAGAAAATTCATATTTCCTGCTTTTTCGAGTGAACGCCATGCCTTATCTTCTGATAATCCGGAATTTTCATCATTTCCGTTTTTCGAATCGACGAAATAGGTTGCCGATTTCGGGTTCTCATTAGGAGAAGACTGATTATTCCTGTTGCAACCATACAATACAAAAATGCTTACCGATAAAAGAATCAGCAATACTTTGCATTTTTCTGATATTTTGTATTTTTCTGATTTCGGCATAAGGTTTTATTTAGGTACGGATTACATTTTTGTTTTAGATATCGGGATACCGGGTTACTCCTTGAGTCTTATCATAATAGGAAGCATTCTACTCTATTGACCAAATAATAATCAGTTAATAATCCGGATTCTCCACCATATTAGGATTCTCGGCAACTCTTTTCACTCCGAGAGGCAAATAATAGTTACGCTCTTGGTATGTTCTGGCAATGCCTTCTGCATTTGTTAATAGTTAAAAAATAAATATCTTCACCGGTTAACATAAACACAAATTAGTAGTTCTACCTGAAAGGTTATATTGGACATCAATGAGGATTAACGTTGTCTCCATCTAATTATTACACAATTCTTCCTTA